>CBIHQL010000164.1:0-8238 GCA_966211855.1 uncultured bacterium | reverse complement strand
CGCAGAGTTGTAGGATGAAAATAGGATCGCTTCACACATCTTAGATTTTTTCTCAGATAACTATCCTCAGTCCTGAGTTCCCTGATATGGCCGTCTTCCGTCAATACATTGCCCCGTTGTTTGTGGTGTTGGTGTTCTTGATCGCTCTAGTAGCGGTAAGTGCTCGTATCTTTCTGCCCGCCGATATGGCTGCGCCTGCCCCAGTCGAGGGGTTGAGCCTGCAAACGCCTGCTGTCACCAAGCAAGTTGCTGATCTGCCACCTGCCTTATCTACGCTGATTAAAGGGTTGCCTGATGACCCGGCGTTAACAGGCCAGTTTTAAGGGCGATCGCTCTTTCATTGGCATCACGCATGGCTGAACAACTGCTTCCGGGTTATCAGCTCCGGGCTGGCTCTGGCTTAGAGCGGGCTTGGCTGGTCAAGTTTATGCAGCAAACCTACCAGGAACTCTATCCCGAGGGTGACTTTGGTCATTTAGCCCAGACGGTAGAGCATTATTTCTCGCGAGAAACGCCGCTGTGGTGGGTAGAGGCGATCGCCGCAGATACCGAGTCCGTGCCAGAAGTGTTGGTAGGCTTGCAACCTAGGGCCAAACCGATCGCTTGTTTGTGGTTAGGGAATGCTGTCGATCAAGTGACGGGCGATCGCCATGCCCATATTTTTTTGTTGTATGTCGATGCGGCTCACCGTCGTCGCGGTATTGGGGCGGCTTTAATGCGCTATGCCGAAGCTTGGGCGAGAGGGAGAGGCGATCGTCAACTGGGCCTGCAAGTGTTTCACATCAACCAACCTGCCCGAAATTTATACGCCAAGCTAGGGTTTCAACCGCAATCAATCTGGATGCTTAAACCTTTGGCAGAGGGAGACTAAACGATACACAATTAATTAAGCTAAATCTCTGTCTAGGAGACTGCTTTTTCGCAGCGCTAAGTGCTGTAAAGTGACAGTATGTATGACGATGATGACTTAAGCGTACTCGATCTTGAGGCCGAGTTAGAAAGCCCCCTAGACCACATGGGGCCAGTTGATGCTGAAGAGGTTCCGAAGCCCGATCCAGAGGCGATGCTAGCCCTGCTCAATGCGCCGGAGACCAACCAGCGGATGTTGGCAACTCGGGCATTCTGTGAATTGCAGGATGAACGAGCTATTCCCCATCTGATTCGCCTCTTGCAAGACCCCTGCCCCCTGGTGCGGGTCAGTGCCGCCTATGGTTTGGGCCGTAACCCCAGTATTGATGCAGTTGAGCCGTTGATTGACCAGTTGAACCGTGACTGGAACGGCTACGTGCGCAAAGGGGTGGTCTGGGCGTTAGGCAACTGTCGCGATCGCCGCTCGTTGTTGCCCTTGATTGATGCCTTAAAAACCGATATTTCAGCGGTGCGGTTGTGGTCTGCCAGTGCTTTAGCCCAAATGTCAGATGTCGGCTATGAGGCAGTGATTGCTGCGATTCCCCCATTGATTGAGGCGTTGCGTCGTGACCCTGTTGCAGCCGTGCGGAGTAACTGTGCTTGGGCCGTGGGGCAACTATGCCGAGAACTGCCGTCTAACGTCGTCTATGCCACAGCCATTGATGCGTTGATTGAAGCCTTTGCTGAAGATGAAGAAATGGGTGTGCAAGAAGACGCAAAATCTGCCCTCTTGAAAGTGGGAGATCCGCGTGGTTTGCAAGTGATTGAAGAAATCGAGCGGGACGGCCTGCTGTAGAGCGATCGCCCCTTCGACTTCAGGTGGTCTAAAGTTGACCGATCGCTTGTCCAGCTAGCCAAGCCGTAGTCCAAGCACTCTGGAAGTTAAACCCGCCCGTCACCCCATCAATGTCGAGCACTTCTCCGGCAAAGTAAAGACCGGGGCAGCAGCGGCTTTCCATTGTTTTGAAATCGACTTCTTTCAGGCTGACGCCCCCGCAGGTGACAAATTCTTCTTTGAAAACGCCTTTGCCTTTGACGGTGTAAGTGCCCTGGGTCAGCTCTTGCATTAATTGATTAATTGTCTTATTCGGCAACTCAGCCCAGCGGGTCGTTTCAGGGATGCCGAGGTGCTGTACCCAGCGCTCCCATAGACGGCGAGGGATGGGGAACGGGCAGTTACTTGCAACCGTACGACGCGGCAGTTGTGCTTTAACACCGAGCAACTGTTGCCGTAAGGTATCTGGCTTAGAGTTGGGTAACCAGTTAATAGTCAGCGTAGCTTGATATTTACTTTCATGTAATGCTCTTGCTCCCCAAGCCGACAACTTCAAAACTGCGGGGCCACTAAACCCCCAATGGGTAATTAACAGCGGGCCGGTTTGCTCAAATTGCTCTCCAGTTGCGGTTTTGAGGCGCAATCGCACTTCAGAGGCAGCCACTCCAGCTAAATCATGTAGCCGAGGGTCGTTCACGTTAAAGGTAAAGAGGGATGGCACCGGGGCTTCAATGTGGTGGCCCAAGCTATGAGCGAGTTGATAGCCTTGAGGGTTGCTGCCTGTGGCGAGCAATAGGCGATCGCAATGTAGCGTCTGCCCACCTTTTAACTGCACCGTAAAGCCCCCCTGATCTCGGCTCACCTGGGTGATGTGGGTACCTGTATGAATGGCAACTCCGGCTGCTTTTGCAGATTGAATTAGGCAATCAACAATTGTGCCAGAGTCGTCAGTGGTGGGAAACATCCGCCCATCAGCTTCGGTTTTCAAGGCTACGTCATGTGCTTTAAACCATTGAATCGTGTCTTGCGGTTGAAAGCGGGTAAACGGCCCCCGTAGCGCTTTACTGCCTCTGGGATAATATTGGCTGAGTGTGGCGGGGTCAAAGCAGTGATGGGTGACGTTGCAGCGACCGCCTCCCGAAATTTTTACCTTCGTTAGCAGTTGGCGACTCGCTTCGAGTAGGGTAACTTGGGTGTGAGGATGAGCTTCGGCACAGGCGATCGCGCCAAAAAAACCAGCAGCACCCCCACCAATAACGATCACTTTGAGAGGTCGGGCAGACAAGAGAATACCTAGGATTGAAATGAGCAGAGACTTGATTCTAGGTTAACGTTGGACACAACATCCAACTGTTGCACATCTTCTTTTGTAATATGGCAGACTGCACAGATCCAATCATCAGGTAACTGCTCTCGCTGGGTGGCAGTGTAGATGACACAAGCTGGATGATCGTGTGAATGCCTGACAACGTTTCCTGCGGTCGGCACATAAATAAGCCAGCAAATATTACAAAGAGAGCGTTGCATTGTTGATCCCTTTAGCGCGTTAACAAGTCCTCAAGGTAGGCTGAAGCTAACCTGATGTGGAGCTTAAGTCCTTGGCGATCGCCACAAAAGTTACTGGGCTAGTCTCCTGATTACTGTTCTCAAGTGTCTTGAGCAGCACCATAAAACAGACACCGCCAATCGGGAGATACGTCAAAAGTAGTGCCTGAGGAAATCTTCGCGTCGTGATTACCGACTTTGGGGTTGTAAGTATACGCCCAGACCGTAGAGGTATAAATTTGCATAGCTTTTCTGTCGTTTGTTTGTGTAATCCTACAAGGCAAGTTTCTTGCGAAGACTGAGTCGCCTATAAAGTTTTAAGATTCTCGCTTACTTGTTATAAATTTATTCCTTGTCTGGAAACTAGAAATAGTAAAAGAATCACGACAAGATTTAATATCTAATCTTAAATTTTTATAAATAATGAGTTGTAGTAAGAATCTAAGAAATGGCTAACTTATGAGTCGCTATGTCTTACTTTTTCACATTTGAGATGGGTGCTAAAATTTCGACAATTTATTTTTTTTAAGATAAGGCAAAATACGATGGCGATGCGACGAGGTAGGAGAGCGGCAACCGGGTTTGTCAGAGATTTTCAAGAGTTTGCCCTGAAAGGGAATGTTGTTGATCTGGCGATCGCGGTGGTCATTGGTGGAGCTTTTGGCAAAATCGTGACGGCTTTTGTCGAAGACTTTATCATGCCGGTGCTGAATCGGATTGTTTCCAGAGCAGGGGGTGATTGGAGCTCTATTGTTGTTGGCCCTGGTATTAATATTGGTGACTTTCTAGGGGCTGTACTAGATTTCTTGTTGATCGCGTTGGCCCTATATTTGGTGATCCGTCTTTTCAGTCGGTTCAAACGCAAAGAAGAAACGGCTCCCCCCGCTCCAACCGAAAAGGAATGCCCTTACTGTCTAGAAAAAGTACCTCTGGCTGCAACTCGATGCCGAGCTTGTACTTCCGAGCTTCCGCCTGAACAATCACTGCTCTAACTTAAGTGGAGTCATTCATAACCAGGTTTGCATTCTCTCGTGACAAATAACCAATACTAAAACTGAGGCACTTAATATTGAGGATTACTTGAGAAGTGCTCTCTCTGAGTGATCCTCAATATGCTTTGGCTAACGGATTTAGGTAGAGCGGAAATCATGAGGCAAGATTGGTGGCAGGCGACGTTTCCGAAGGGGCGGCAGCAAGTCAAAATTGAGGATGCAAGCGGACATCGAGTTGCGATCGCCTATGGTGAAAAGGGGCAAGGCAGACCCATCATCTTAGTGCATGGAACAGCCAGTTGGAGCTACAGTTGGCGCGAGGTAATCGATCCGTTGGCTGAGCATGGGCGCGTGATTTGTTTTGATGCTAAGGGGTATGGCTTTTCAGAGAAGATCAATCATCCTGATGTGCCGGGGCATCAATTGGTGGAGCTAGCCCGCATTGTTGAGGCGCTGTGTGACGAACCCGCGATCGTGATTGGTCAGTCGTTGGGAGCTTTAACCGCACTAGCTTTAGCCGAAAAGTATCCAGAGTTGGTGTCTCAGTTGGTGGTGATCAACGTGCCCATCTTTCCCAAACGCTTGCCTGCTTGGGGAATGCAGTTGATGGCTGATGTGCCCTTGCCCTTAGTGCAGTGGGTCGATCACTGGCGACTTGCTCGTCCGTTCGCGCCGATTTTGCATCAGATTGTGCAACTGGCTCGTTTAGAGGTGATGGCTGACCCAACCGCAATCACTCTAGAAGACACGTTTTGGATCACTTACCCTTATTTAGAGTTTCCGGGAGCGCTCACCCAGTTTGCAGTCGATATGCGGCAGGCAGCTTGGGAAATTCAGGCATTGTTGCAAGGTCATGCCAACCAAATTCAGCCGATTCAAGATAATTTGGGAGCGATCGCCTGTCCGACGTTGATTCTCTGGGGCGAAGACGATCGCTGGTTCTCAGTAGATAACGGCACTCAATTACATGCTCGGTTGTCTAACTCACAATTCCGCGTGATTCCTAACTGTGGACATGATGCGGCGGCTTGTTCTCCGGCTCGCATTAGTGCCGCGATCGCCTCATTTTTACGAGAGACTGCTCTAGCCACTGACTAGACCCTAAACTTTGCCCCTTAAAGCTGCTAATTCTTCTCGGATAGTTAAAGGTTCATAGCCCAAGGAAAAAGCGCGAAAACTATCAAGAGAAACGTCAGCCGGTCGAGGGGCAGACATCGGTACATCTTGTTGGCGGCAGGCTTGCAGATGAGTGTCCGACAAGCCCAAAACCTCGACCATTAAGCGACCAAATTCATAGCGAGAAATCCGTTCTTTGCCACCTAAGTGAATACAACCTTGCACTTTTTCGAGAGCGAGTAACAACCCTTGAGCCGCGCTCGTGGCACTAGCAGGGGTGCGAAATTCGTCCATGAACAGCCGTAACTCTTGTTTTTGTCGCAAGATTTGCAAGAAGGGTTGAATAAAACTGTGAGCGGTGGGGCTGGCCTCTCCAAACATCAGCGGCATCCGACAAATGGCTGTTTTGGGGTAGCGCGATTGCATGGCCTCTTCGGCTAAAACCTTCTGCTCACCATATAAATTAATCGGGCAAACGGGGTCAGTTTCCCGGTAAGGAGGGTTTTGCCCATCAAACACCAGATCGGTTGACGTAAAAGCACAGGGAATATCGCGATCGCTGCACAACCCGGCAATATTGGCTGCTGCCGTCACATTAATGGCGTGAGCTTCGTCTGGATATTGCTGGCAGTAGTTAGGGCTAGATTGCGCTGCTAAGTGAATGACTGCATCGGGTTGCACCGTCTCAAATAGTTGCTGAAGCGCTGTGAAGTCGCTGATATCTGCTTTGAGGGTTGTGGCTCCCGGAATCACAGCCGTTTTAGATTGATAGGTGCCAAAAACTTGCCATTGAGATTGCGCACTTTGACAGACATGCCATCCCAAAAAACCACTGGCACCTGTGACTAACAGCTTGCTCATTTCTCCGTAATTTCGTAGGTTTTGCCGCTAATAATCACACTAATTTTTTTCGTCTCTTTAGGGGGCTTATAGGTTGCAATTTGTAAGGCAATAACCGCTGCTGATGCTAGAAGCATTCCGAATAATGGATCCATGCCGCCCCCTGATAGGTGAGATTGCTATATATGTATATAGTGTGACCAAATTTTTTGACTGCTGTAGAACCTGTACGGGTGTTTTCTGATACTTCGAGATCGTTTATATTGATAGCTTTTGAATCTGTAGATTAGACCCGATCGCAAATCTGGCGCTAGCGGTGTGACACCTTGAGCAGATTTTTGTAGGCTAAGGCAGTTCTAAGTTTTGCTGACTATGCCCACCCATCCTGATGCTAAGGTTTCTGACACAAGTTTGGCTCGTCTCAAGCGCATTCGCGGGCTCAGCCGCCTTTTAGACAATTCGTTTTCTATTCCTGGGACTCGTTACAGATTCGGAATTGACCCAATTTTGGGGTTGTTGCCGGGTGGCGGAGATTTTGCAAGTTTTCTAATCTCGGCTTACATCATCTGGGAAGCAGCCCGGTTAGGAGCACCTCAAGAAACCCTCGTGCGAATGCTGTCAAATGTTTTATTTGATACGGTAGCAGGCACAGTACCCGTGGTGGGTGACTTTCTGGATGTGACGTGGAAGGCCAACAGCAAAAATGTGGCTTTGCTAGAGGATCATCTGGCAGTCAAAACTAGCCCAACTCAGCCTGTTAGCCGTTGGTTTGTCGTGGGGTTGCTGGTGATTTTAGCGATCGCCTTTGTTGCTGTGGTGGCGCTGAGTTTTTGGGTCTTTAGCAGCTTATTGACTTGGCTGGGTCGCTAGTTTGTCGGCCTGATCTGGCTGGTGATGCTTCTGTAATATTTCCCTTGCAAGCTTGGCTAGCCGTGTCATAATGATCCGGCTGTTTTCTGCACGTCGCTTCTCATGGTTTCAGCTTCTCAGTTTGCCACCGACCTCGCCAACACTGCCCTTGACGGTGGACTAGATCTTAATTTCGAGCTGCCTGATCCTGAAGACGAGCAAATCCCTGATGCCGAGTTTCAACACCGGATTGAAGCGGCGTGGCAAGTGTGCGATCGCTTTGATTTGCAGACCGATATTTGGCGAGGCCGGATTTTGCGGACGGTGCGCGATCGCGAAAAACGAGGGGGTGACGGGCGTGGGACTGGTTTCCTCAAGTGGCTGCAAGACCGTGAGATTAGTAAGAGCCAAGCTTATTCGTTGATTGAGATCGCCAACAGTGCCGATACGCTCCTCGAAGGCGGCTATCTCGACCAAGACTCGGTAGAGCGCTTCAGCAAACGAGCTTTTATTGAGACAGCTCAAGCGGCTCCAGAAGTGCAGCAAATGGTCAGTGATGCGGCTCGGCGGGGCGATCGCATTACTCGGCGGGAAGTACGCCAACTGTCAGATGAATGGACAGCGATGACCTCAGAGTTATTGCCCGAAGAAGTGCGGGAAAAGGCTGCCAACAACACAATTCCTACCCGTTATCTAGCTCCATTAGTGCGCGAGATGGAGAAACTGCCAGAATCGCACCAGGTTGAGTTGCGAGACGCGATCGCCGAAGACCCGAATGTTGATACGCTCAAGCAAGTGACTTCAGAAGCAAAATATCTGGCGAAGTATTTAGAAGCTGCTACCAACGTCCAAGCGCTCAACAATGAATCGCTAGACCTCGAAACTGCCCTAGAAGAAGCGCTACGGATGGGGACGCTGAGTTCGGCAGCAGATTTAGTCAGCCAAGCCGCCCAGCTCGAACAAACCATCACCAAGCTCTACACCACTTGGAAGCGAGTCAACAACTTGATGGATCGCCTCTATGTCGATAGCGGTGCCAGCACGCCCCATTTGCGATCGCTTCTCAGTTGTTTAAATACTCTCTCCGGTGACGTAATCGAAGCCAAAATCGGCAGTTTAGAGTCTGCTCGGACAATTCGGCTGCAAATTGAAATGGATGGGCCAACGGAGGTCGAAGCGCAGGAGTTTGCAGAATAACTAGGCGTGCTAAAG
>CBIHQL010000163.1:0-8248 GCA_966211855.1 uncultured bacterium | reverse complement strand
GCGGGAGAGCAATTAGGTACGTTGAGTATACACTAAATTTCAAGGACTCTCCTTCTAGTTTAGAAGTTTCCTGAAAAATTGGGTTAAAACTCTCGATAGGATCAAGAGTAGTTTTGCGGATAAAAACACAGCCATAAAGCCTATGCGTGCGAAGCTGATAGATCAGATCATCATTGCTGGCAATATCTTGCGTCAAAACAGTCGGTGGATGAGCTGGAATTTATTTCTAGCCTTTGTGCCTTTGGTGCTGAGCTTTTGGTTATTTCGCAGGCGGCGATCGCGATCGCTGGTTTGGTGGCTGGGGTTATTAGTTTTCATCGCCTTCTTACCCAACGCGCCTTACGTCCTCACCGATGTGATTCACTTGGTCGAAGACATTCGCAAAGGTTACTCAATCTGGACTATCGCATTAATCGTGATTCCGCTTTATTCTCTGTTCACCCTGGCAGGTTTTCAGGCTTATGTCATATCGCTGATCAATCTTGGCTATTACCTCCATCGCCAAGGCAAAAGCCAATGGATTGTCGCGACCGAATTATCACTGCATGCGCTGAGTGCCATTGGTATTTATTTAGGTCGGTTTAAGCGCTTCAACAGTTGGGACTTTATTACCCAGCTCGATAATTTGACCGACACGGTGCTAGATGACTTAGCCGAAAAACAACCTTTGTTTCTCATATTTGTGACCTTTTTGATTACTGCTGGGTTGTATTGGCTCATGAAGCAGGTGACGTTGGGACTGGTTTTACGCCGTCGGTATATCAACGCTGAGTTGCCTGGTTCTGAACCCGACTCGCCTCTTTCATAGACCCCTGTCAAGATAACGACCCTCATCAAACACAAGCTCCAACGGCGATCGCCTGCATGTAGAGCAGATCAAACATCAGGCTAATGTATTAGAGAATACGGCTCAATTTTCAATACGGAATCTCGGCACCTACCGTTGAAGTTCAGAGAGTATCGATCGCTTCGCTCCAGTTTGCTCTCTAGTCGCGCCGTAGAAAAGTTTTGATGAAAGTAAATATGTATTACAAAAGACTCGTCGTCGGGGTCAGTTTATTGAGTGCTGTGTTAACAGCTCAAACAGCGATCGCAGCTACCAAAACTGCCCAGTCAGGCGCTGTCAAAGCGGAACTATCTTATCAAAAAGAAAATACAGACTTTAATCAATTTAAAAATATCCAGCTCAAGATTACCCGAGCGGGTAAAACCTTAGTGGATCAACCTCTGCCCGAAAGCGAAGGCAATTGGCCTATGGTGGCTTTAGAAACCGATTGGGGTAAAGAAAAGGCCGCTAAAACATTTCAAGTCAGAGATTTTGATGGCAATCAAGAACCAGAGATTTTAATCGATCTATTTACAGGGGGTGCTCATTGTTGCAGCTACTCACTCATTTATCGCTACAACCCGACCATCCAGAAATACAGCTACATGCGCCAAGACTGGGGCAATGGCGGTTATCAGATCCAAGACCTCAACAAAGATGGTGTTCCTGAGTTTCAAAGCCGAGATGATGCCTTTGCTTATGCCTTTGGTAGCTATGCAGGGTCAGGGTATCCCTTACAAATTTGGCAATATCGCCAAGGCAAAATGGTAGATGTCACGCGGCAGTATCCTAAATTGATCTATGACGATGCCTACTATTGGTGGCAAGCCTTTGTCGAGCGCCGCAATGACATGGTTGAGTATGGCAAAGGCCCAATTGCTGCGTATGTCGCTAATAAATATTTGTTAGGTCAAGGCCAAGATGGTTGGAAACGAGCCCAGCAAGCTTATCGTGGCCCCGATCGCCAACAGTTTTTTGCCGAGTTGCAGAAGTTTTTGCAGCAAACAGGTTATATCCGACGCGGCGATCGCTAATCAAATACCTTCGCTCTCCATCACTCACGATTTTGAATTTGAGATCGAGCGGCTTCTAGTAAGAGGCGTTGTTCAGCTCGTGCGATCGCCCAATAGGTAGACTCTACCGCTTCTACATCTACAGAAATGGAATGGATGCCCCAACGAATCAAATGGTCAATCAGTTCGGGATATTGCGCCGGAGCTTGACCGCAAATCGAGCAAGGGATATTGGCTTGGTGGGCTTGTTGAATGAGCTGGGCGATCGCTCTCAGCACTGCTGGATGTCGTTCGTCAAAGGCGATCGCCATTTCGGGTTGGTCGCGGTCAACTCCCAGCAGCAATTGGGTTAGATCATTGGTGCCAATCGAGATGCCTTGTACCCCTGCCGCCACATATTCTGGCAACAAAAACAGCACCGAAGGCACTTCTGCCATGATCCAGAGTTGAAACCCAGCGTGTTGCGTCAGCCCCAATCGTTCGACCCGTTGCCGACAGAAACTAAACTCCTCCACCGTCCGCACAAAGGGTAATAACAGCCGCAAATTGCTATAACCCAGGTGGCAAACTTCCGCTAGGGCCGCCAATTCCAAGTCAAATAATGCAGAATCTACCAAATAGCTAAAAGCACCACGCACCCCCAACATCGGGTTAGTTTCTGGTGGCGTTTGACTTCCTTGCAACGCATGAAATTCGTGGGAGCGGAGATCAAGCGCTCGATAAAACAGGGGCCGAGGCGCGATTGCTTTGGCGAACTGGATGATCTGAGCTGCCATGCGCTCGACAAATTCTTGCTGACGGCCTGTTTGCAGCCATAAGTTAGGGTGTTGATTTTCTAAAGTCTCCAAAATCATCAGTTCTGAGCGCAGCAAACCGATCCCATCAATGGGCAGTTGGTTCAGTCGATCAATGGATTGAGTTTGGCTAATGTTGGCGAGGAGTTGTGTGGCAATCAATGGCAGGCGATCGCGGTCAGGGGGAGATGTGTCGTTGGGTTGCTCCATCTCTTTTTCTCGCATTGGCAAAGAAGAAAACTGCTCAGGCAAAGGGCGATCGCGTTTTGAACTCTCCAAAGATTGAGAATGACTATCACCACTAAGAGGATAAGCCAAGCCATAAATTTCGCCACGATTGCCATCGAGAAATACCCATTGCCCCGTATGCAAAATCTGAGCCGCCCGCGCTGCCCCCACTACCGCCGGGATGCCTAACTCGCGAGCAATGATGGCACCATGACTGGTCATACCACCCTGCTCAGCAATCAACCCCACTGCCTGCTTCAACAAGGGCAACCAATCGGGGGTGATAGTCGTGGTGACTAGAATGCAGTTTGGCGGTAAAGAGTCGGGGAGTGGGTCTTGGGCAGTGACCCGCAACACTTCACCGCTGACTTGACCAATCGCAGCCGCCAAACCTTTGATCGCGACTGTAGAGGTATTTGCGGGCGGCACAGCAGGCTCAGACTGAGATGAGGTAATACTGGCACTCACCGGAGGCGCGATCGCTGCTTCGAGGTCGCTCATGTGCAAATTCATTTGTGTGAGGTAAAGGCGCGGCGTTGTAGCCAGGAAGGAGGCTAAAGTCCATTCAAACTGAAAGCTAGGGCCGAGCGTCGTATTAACTTGGCACGCCATTTGCAGTAACTCTTGAAGCAAATCCGCCGTCAAAGTATGTTGCTGCTGCTGTTGTTCGCTAAGCCAAACAATTTGGATGTGGTTATCGGTAACGGGCAAAGTTGCCACATGCGCACCCGCTAAAAACGGTAAGGCAGAGGTGTCTGTCGTGGCTAAAGTGTGAGCACAGGTTTTTAAGCCCAATTGTTGTCGTTGCAGCGTTCCTTGCGTTAAATCGAGATGATAGCGATCGGGTACCACGTCTCCCCAAGCGATCGCTGTCCCTAGCCCCCAGGTCGCTTGTACCCAGCACTGACCATCCTGAACTGTCACTGTCCCAGAAATTAAAGCTGGGGGTAACGGTTGCAGCACCACTGCCAAACTCAGTTTTTCTAGCGGGATTGCTTGACGTTGCCAATACAGCAAACTCTTGGCTCGAAAAGGCTCGATCCACAGAGATTTGAGCGCGGTGGCGATCGCTGCGGGTTGAGTTGTGCAAAATTGTTGATCCAGTAAGGTAATGGCATCAGGTGGCAGCTTCACAGTCACGCCAGGTTTAACGGCTAAGGAAGGCCGCAGTAGCAGTGTCGAGGTGGGTAACCTAGCAACAGCAGTGTCTAGCTCACTCAACCAGTCTGCCGTCAGCTCAGTGGCAAAAATTTCTTCGCGAATTTGTTGGGCGATCGCTTGCAATTGCTGAGGGTTATTGGCATCAATATGCAGCGAAGAGTTGGGTAGATCGGCAAACAGAGGTTCGAGCCCGTCGATCGACTCAATGAAGGCTTGAAATGCAGGGGTCGTAATTACCAAACTCGGAAGCACGGGTAGCCCTTGCTGTTGGAGCTGGTACAGGTAGAACGCTTGGTTGCCCACCCAGTCACGAGCTGGGACAGCAATTTGATCCAACCAGTGAAAGTTAGGCACGCGGTTGTGGGAGCGAAAATAATTTTTTAAATCTTAGTGCAGCTCTTCTAATTTCTCGGCTTTTAAGGCAGGAGTTTGTCTAAGTTCGGCGATCGCTGCGATCAACTCTCCTGGGTCAACAGGCTTGGTGAGGTGCCGTCGAAACCCAGCCGCAAGCGCATGTTGGCGATCTTCGTCGTGGGCATAAGCGGTGAGGGCGATCGCTGGAATGATGGTTTCTATAGAACTGGTAGAAGCTTGCAGGTATTGCATCAATTCATAGCCATCAGCTTCTGGCATGCCAATATCACTCACGATCACATCCGGTTGCCATTGAGTTAAGACCGCGATCGCCGCTCGTACAGAACCGACTGCTTTCACCGTTGCGCCTGCTTGCTCTAAGGCAGTGAGTAGATAGTCGCGGGTATCAGGCTCATCATCAATCAGCAATACTGAGGCACCTGCTAAGCGAGGTGTGAGGTCGCTGCTGGGCCAAGTTGGCAAGGTAGTTGTTATAGGAGTTGCGAGATGCACCTGAGAGTGACCGACTCTGGGTAGTTGCACGGTGAAGGTTGCTCCTTGATCGACTCCAGGGCTTGCTGCCATAACGCGACCCCCATGTAGCTCGACTAAGTGACGCACAATAGCCAACCCCAAACCCAGCCCACCTTGCGATCGCGTGGTGCTGCTATCAGCTTGGCGAAAGTGATCAAACACATGAGGAAGAAACGCAGGACTGATGCCTTGCCCCGTATCTGTGACTCGAATTTCCACCCATTGGGCGCTGGGCTGAAGCTCTAGCGTTACTTGGCCTCCGAGGGGGGTAAATTTAATTGCGTTGGAGAGCAGGTTCCAAACCACCTGTTGCAGGCGATCGCTATCTCCGACGATCAAACTGCTGGCAACCGAGAGCACGAGTTGCAACTGAATTGACTTGACTTCAGCCATTGGGCGAGCCGCGTCTACTGCTGCTTCTACGACACTTACTAAGTCGAGTTCTCGCAATTTTAGGCTCAGCTTGCCTCGAATCACCCGCGAAACATCTAGCAAATCTTCGATGAGTTGGGTTTGCAACTTGGCATTGCGCTCAATTGTTTCTAAGGCGCGCTCGGTTGTTGCGGTGTCAAAGGTGCGGGTGCGCAGTAGACGAGACCAACCCAAAATCGCATTCAAGGGCGATCGCAGCTCATGAGAGACGATGGCTAAAAACTCATCTTTCATCCGGTTGGCTTCTTGAGCAGCGCGGTATAGTTGGGCGTTCTCGACAGCGATCGCGGCTCGGTGGGCTAAATCTTCTGCCAAAGCTTGATCGGCGGGGCCATAGACGCGTTTTGACTCCGCATAAACCAACGAGATCACGCCTAAGATGCGACCGCGAGCTACCAGAGGAACGCAAAGCGCGGAGTGGATCTGTAGCGACTCTAAAACCTGCCCATGGTGAGTATCTTGGATGATGGTTTCTAAAAATTTGGCAGTCACGCGGGGTAATAATTGCGATCGCCCGGTTTGCAATGCCAACAGCGCCGGATGTGGTTTTTCGGGGCTGGGGGGATATTGATGCAAACTCGTTTTCATCAACGCGGCTTGTGTGGGGTTGGCATGAGCCGTGACCAACCGTCGCATCAGGCTATCATCTTCTACCATGTCAATCAGGCAGAGATCGGCTAAAGTCGGAATTGCCAGTTGTGCCACACTTGCCAACGTCGCTTCATAATCGAGCGAAGATGCTAATAAAGTGCTTGCTTCTGCCAAAAATTGCAGGGTTTGGGTCGCTTGCTTGCGTTCTGTGACATCGACCATCAAGCCGCGCAGTTGTTGGGCTTGGCCTTGGTCATCGGTGACGACGTAGATAATATCTCGCAACCAGAAAATATGACCATTGGCAGCGATCGCTCGGTACTCAAAGTCATGGCTTTGGCCTTGTTCGATAGCAACCTGACGCACTTGCAACAAGCGATCGCGATCGTCAGGATGAATCAAAGTCATCCAAAAGCCGGGTTCTGTCAACCAGCGCTCGATCGGATAACCTAACAACACTTCGGCCCGTTGACTGACAAAGGTAAATTGCCAAGTTTGCGCGTCGGCTTCCCAAACGATCGCATCTAACCCATTCACCAAATCACGAAACCGCTGCTCGGCAGATTGAGCGGCTGTGCGGGCGGCTTGTTCGAGTACTAAAAGGCGATCGCGTTCGGCTTCGGCTCGTTGGCGCTCAGAGACATCCGCCATGATCGACACCAACCGATTGGCACATCCATTGGCATCTCGCAAAACAGCAGTCCAAAGCTCAATGTAAATCAGTGAGCCATCTTTGCGGCGGCGTTGCGTTTCTACCCCTGCTAACATCTCACCAGTCAGCGTTTTGGCAATATTTTGCTGAAACTCAGCTTGCTTATCAGCCGGAATTGAAGGCAGCAGTTGACCTAATACTTCGGTTGCCTGCCAACCAAAAATTTCTTCTGCGGCTGGGTTCCACAACAGAACTTTGCCAGTTGGGTCGAGAACTGTGATCCCCAACGGAGATGCTTGAATTAATGCCTGTAGCGTTTGGTGAGTTTCAATTAAGGCGATCGCGGCTTGTTTAGGGTCTGCGTGTACCCATGACTGCTCTAGCAACAGTGGGCGCAGCGGTTCCATCGGCACATTGAGAGCAGAGCGCACAGCCACAGCTAACTTTGCAGGGGTGAGGGTTGCTTTAGCCAGGTAATCGTCAACGCCTGCCTTCAAAGCCGCCACGGCAATTTCTTCATTGCCACTCGCCGTCACCATGATCACTGGGCAGTGAGGCAACTGGGTTTTAAGGGTTTGGGCTACGGTAATGCCATCGCTCCAGGTCAGTTGATACTCGCTCACCACTAGCTCAAACTCAGCCGACGCTATCGCTGCTGCTAAACTCGCTGGATCGGCTGCAACGACAATATGTACATCAGAAAATTCTGACTCTAGCGATCGCTGAAGCCAACTGAGCGCATTGACATGATCATCGACCAACAAAATCCGGATCATTTCCAGGGAAGCCTTGCACCAATGTTAAACCACGACAGGCCGTCAAAGGGGTGATGGAGAGAACTCTTTGGCTATACCACATTGACATACTCATCCAAGCAACCTGAGGGTATGGTTGGAGATTCTTTGAGTCACCCCAAAGACTTCCTGCTTCACAGCCAGCCAACTAGACTGAGTGACCCCAGCCCCCGTCGCCTCGACTCCACAGGCATTTTCAATTCCCCGTTGCCCACGGGTACTAATCACTTGAGCTGCTGCCACATCGCGAGGCTTAATTGAACCGCAGTTGTGGCAGTGGTGAATCCGAGTGCTGAGGTCTTTGCGAACTTCAGCCCCACAGTCTGGGCACTCCTGAGACGTACCACGGGCATCCACCTTGCCGTAATAAACATCGCGTTTCCAGCACACCCACGGCAAAACTTGATTGACAAACTGCCCTAAGCCAGCATCTAAGATGTGCTTGCCTAGCATTCCTTTGGCCATGATGCGGAAGTCCAAATCTTCCACAAACACCATCCCGGCATGGTTGCAGAGATGATGGGCTAGCTTGAAATGCCAGTCCTTGCGAGTGTCGGCAATGCGTTGATGCACTCTCCCAATCTTCTTCTGGAGTTTCAGCCAGTTATTGCTTCCCTTGTGCTTTGTCTTGAGTCTGCGTTGCAGCAATTTCAACTTGCGGTGCAGATCCTTAAAAAATCGGGGTCGCTTGACCTGCTCTCCATCAGAAGTGGAAAGAAAGTATTCCAGACCAACATCAATGCCGAGCGGATGCCCCTGAGCCATCGGGCTAGGAATATCGACATCAGCCTCTAGACTAAGCATGACGAAGTATCCCGATGCCTTGCGAACAATCCGAGCTTGCTTGACCTGGCAGAGTTCAGGAATCC
>CBIHQL010000162.1:0-8277 GCA_966211855.1 uncultured bacterium | reverse complement strand
GGTCGCGGTAGACAAATCCCATGTTGTTGAGCGTGGTGGCTTGTCCGGGGCGATCGCCAATTTCTTGACGAATCCACAGCGACTGTTGATAAGACTCCAACGCTAGAGGTAACTGACCACAATCACGGTAAGCAAACCCAATATTGTTGAGGGTGGTGGCTTCGCCAAAGCGATCGCCCAACTCACGCCGAATCAACAAAATTTGGTTGTGCAACAGTAAAGCTCGTTGGGGTTGACCGAGGTCACTGTAAACCGAGCCAATATTGTTGAGAGCCGTGGCTTCCCCAGCGCGATCGCCCAGTTCTTGTTGAATCTCTAGCGCTTGCTTGAAATATTTCAGGGCTTTGCGAGGATGCTCTAAGTCGCTGTAGATCAAGCCAATATTGTTGAGTGTGGTAGCTTCTCCAGCACGATCGCCCAGTTCTCGCCGAATCGGCAAAATTTGATTGCAGATCAATAGTGCCTGCTTAGGCTGTCCCATCCGGATGTGCGCTAGGGCAATGCTGTTGAGCGTCACCGCCTCTAAGCGACGATGATTTAGCTCCCGAAATCGCTGGAGTGCCTGATAGAAAAACTCTAGGGCGTACTGTGGTTGCCCCAACTGGCTATGCACAGACCCTAAGTTATTGAGAATGGTTGCTTCACCAAAACGGTAGGTAGCATCCGATTGCGGAGTTGCTGCAACTTCTGAGGCTTCACCTGACAGTTCCAAAATTCTTTGGGTAGCCAGAGCTTGCTGCAAAATTGTTAGAGCTTGTTGAGGTTGCCAAAGACGAATATGGGCCAACCCAATTTGATTGAGCGCCATTGCTTCTTTGGCTTTGTCACCCAAGATTTGGGCAAGCTGTAAATTTTTCTCTGAAAGTCTCAGATACTCGTGGAACTGCTGGTTGTCGTAGCAGGCGATCGCTTGGTTGCGATGTTGCTCCCAGGCGTCTACTTGGCTCAAAGACTGCTCCATCGATGCGCTGACCTTGTTAGCGAGAGGGTTAGAGAGTCTGCCTGTGCCAGGACTTGGGGGGAGCTTGACCTGATTGCAGGGGCAGGAACGAAGCGGTCGCGATTGATAATTTTTGGGCAACCACGATCGCTGGGCAAATTAAATAAATTAATGATTAGGATACCTCTAAAGAGGGACGAAGTAACATCCTCTTTGACTTAGCGACTTGAGATTTAGTTGCCACTGACTGACCAGTGCGGTGGATCGCCTACTAGTTTGTAAACACCATAAGATGCTCCTACCCTCATTAGCGCGGGGTTTTCGCCGGTGCGGGGTGCGTCAATACTAACCAGTTGACCTTGAGAATCTCTAATTTTTAGGGTTCCTTCCCAATCAATAAACCAATCAATTGCCAAGCCTTGGGTATGGAGCGATCGCAGCGCTACCGGGTTGCTCCCAATGCCATAAGCATCCACCATCTGTTGGGCAGCCTGTACCGAAGCTGCATTGGTGTAATGTGCCCAGTCGATCTCGACTCCTAGCAATGACGGCACATCTTGAGCGCGAATTTGCGAACGGCTGATTTTGGCGGCAAAGTGCATCAAATAGGCTCGCTCTGGCGGTCGTAAGGTATTTGTGACTTCAATCTTTGCGCCTGCTGTACGTAGCGCTTTCTCAAACGCTTGCACCCGCTGCCGAAACGGAGCTGCTAAATCTTCAATTGAGTTGGTTGGCGGGAAAAACTTCACCCAATGGGGGCCACTGAGTCGGAAGCGTAACTGTTTGGCGTAGTTGTCAATCAGCTCTAACGCGGCCTTGAAATCAGCTCCTAGCTTTTGTTGGGTCGCGATCGCCAACTTTTGGCCTAATTCGTCTCGCAAACGCACATCTCGCAGCTTATAGGTTTGAGCTAGCCCCTTAGTGCTCATGGGGCCAAAATCACCATCTACGGTCAAAGGTGGATCGAGAGGTGCGATCGTGTTCAACGCTTTTTGTAATTCCCGCACGTCTGTGGCATCGAACTTAAGGTAGTTGAGCAGACGAACCGCCGAAAAATTAGGCAACTTGAACAATAGACCCTGTGGCAACGCAGATTGGTAGGTGACGACATCCACCACCCCCGTCACAGGCAGATTATTTTTTTGCTGATAGTTCCCTGTTGCCGTCTCGGTCATGCCACCAAAGTCTTCATCGACCGCACCTAAAGCAAACTGCGCCCCTTTGAGGAATGTCTGCCACGCTCCCACGGCTGGCCCTTGTACTCCTCGTTGCAGTACAGGCAATTCCAAAGCATTGATGTTAAAGGCCATACGTTCACCAACCGATAAGACCAAAAGGATTTTAGTGATTTCACTTTACGGCAGATGCTTCCTAAAACGGCTTAAACTTCCTGGGTGCAATCACAATTGGCATCTCTCAACTCGCCCAAGCCTGATAAGAACCCTATGATCGAGGTGAGGAGTTCATGAGTGACGTTTGGGCATGCGACGCATCGTTTTAATTGCTGGCTTTGAGTCCTTTAATGCGGATCTGTACCGCCAAGCTGCTCAATTGGCGCAAGCTCGTTGTCCAGAGTTAGAAATTCAAGTGTTTAGCGATCGCGATCTCATTAGCCAACCAGAGGCGATCGCAGCAGCTTTGCAAGGCGCAGATGTCTTCTTTGGCAGCTTGTTGTTCGACTACGACCAGGTGTTGTGGTTGCGCGATCGCGTTCAGCAAATTCCGATTCGCCTAGTGTTTGAGTCGGCCTTGGAATTGATGAGCCTCACCAAATTGGGTGAGTTCGCGATCGGCGACAAACCCAAAGGCATGCCCAAACCTGTTAAATTCATTCTCGACAAATTTGGCAGCGGCAAAGAAGAAGACAAACTCGCAGGCTACCTCAGCTTTTTGAAAGTGGGGCCGAAACTCCTCAAATTTGTGCCGATTCAAAAAGTTCAAGATCTCCGCAACTGGTTGATTATTTACGGCTACTGGAACGCAGGTGGCCCGGAAAATGTCGCCGCCATGTTTTGGGCGATCGCCGAAAAGTATTTCGGTTTAGCGATCGGTGAGATTCCTGCCCCGATCGAAACTCCCAACATGGGGCTGTTACATCCTGACTATGCTGGCTATTTCGAGTCTCCTAAGCAATATCTCGATTGGTATCACTCTTCTAATAAGAATGGATCTGGCGATCGCTCATTCGGTAAGGGCGGGTTTAGCGATAAATCTTTAGCCTCCCAGCCCAAATCTTCTACAAAACCCGCCCCTACAGAGCAACCCGCGCCTACAAATGCGAATCTTCCCGTCGTCGGGATTCTCCTCTATCGCAAACACGTTGTCACCAAGCAACCTTACATTCCCCAACTAATTCGCCACTTTGAACAAGCAGGTTTAATTCCGCTACCGATCTTTATTAATGGTGTGGAAGGGCATGTGGCAGTGCGGGATTGGATGACGACTGATTATGAACAAGCTCAGCGATCGAACGGCAAAATCGAAACTCCCTCTCTCTCCAAAGATGCGGTAGCTGTCGATGCGATCGTCTCTACCATTGGCTTTCCCTTAGTCGGTGGCCCTGCGGGTTCAATGGAAGCAGGTCGGCAAGTGGAAGTTGCCAAACGAATTCTCAGCGCCAAAAATGTCCCCTATATTGTCGCGGCTCCCCTACTGATTCAAGACATTCACTCTTGGACACGGCAAGGCATTGGCGGACTGCAAAGTGTGGTGCTCTATTCCTTACCAGAACTGGATGGTGCGATCGATCCGGTGCCGCTAGGAGGATTAGTCGGCGAAGATATTTACTTAATTCCCGAACGAGTCCAACGGTTGACCGGACGGATCAAAAACTGGATTGAACTGCGGCGCACGCCACCCAGCGATCGCAAACTAGCAATCATTCTCTATGGCTTTCCACCCGGATATGGGGCTGTGGGAACGGCTGCTCTATTGAATGTGCCGCGATCGCTGCTGAAATTCCTGCAAGCGCTGAAAGATCAAGGCTACACCGTGGGCGACCTGCCCGAGGATGGCGAAGAACTGATTCGGCAGGTGAAGGAGGCCGATGAACTGTTCACCGATCATGAAGATGCGCCGATTGCCTTGGTGAACGATCGCAAGCTGGAGAAATGGCTGGGCTACCTAAAAACGAGTCGGATCGAGAAACAGTGGAAATCACTGACTGGTAGCGGCATTAAGACCTGTGGTAATCAGTTCTGCTTGGGGGGTGTCCAACTCGGCAATGTTTGGATTGGGGTGCAACCACCACTGGGGATTCAAGGCGACCCGATGCGTTTGATGTTCGAGCGCGACCTGACGCCCCACCCACAATACGCCGCTTTTTACCAATGGTTGCAGCACGATTTTCAAGCTAATGCCCTGGTTCACTTTGGCATGCACGGCACTGTGGAATGGTTACCCGGTTCGCCGCTGGGTAACACGGGCTATTCTTGGTCAGATATTCTGCTGGGTGACCTGCCTAATCTCTATATATATGCCGCGAATAATCCCTCGGAGTCGATTTTGGCAAAGCGGCGGGGTTACGGCGTGCTGATTTCGCACAATGTGCCGCCCTATGGTCGCGCCGGACTCTACAAAGAATTGGTGACGCTGCGAGACTTAATTGCCGAGTATCGCGAAGATCCTGCGAAAAACTACGTCCTCAAGGAAGCGATTCTGAAGAAGATAGCTGACACTGGCCTAGATGCCGATTGCCCCTGTGACGAAGCCCGAAAGCTAGGCATCCCTCTTACTCCCGAAAATGCCAAACTGTTTAGCGCTGAGATGTTCAATCGGTAT
Organism: uncultured bacterium; assembly: GCA_966211855.1. Taxonomy (GTDB): domain Bacteria; phylum Cyanobacteriota; class Cyanobacteriia; order FACHB-46; family FACHB-46; genus CBIHQL01. The sequence goes on along the minus strand of CBIHQL010000162.1, from coordinate 3,557 downwards.
TTGGTCAAGCTTTATGAATATCTGCAAGTTCTAGAAAATCGCCTCTTCTCTACCGGACTGCATACCCTCGGCGAAGCTCCCAATACCGAAAGTTTAGAAGGCTATTTGAAAGCTTATCTCGGCGAGGAATTGCCAGAACAAGCGATCGCGCAAGTCGTCACCGGAGCCGATTTCAAATCCCTCACGCAACAATTTGACCTCAACGGCAAAACTCCTAAACTCGAAGCCGCCGTCCAAGTTCGAGACTTGCTGGCTCAAACCTCCGATGAACTCACCAACTTATTGCGGGGCTTAAACGGCGAATATATTCCCCCTGCTCCGGGTGGAGACTTGCTGCGGGATGGCCCTGGTGTCTTACCCACAGGCCGCAATATCCACGCCCTTGACCCCTACCGGATGCCCTCACCTGCCGCTTACGAACGAGGTCGCGCGATCGCCCAGCAAATCATTGACCAACATTTGCAAGAACACCACACTTACCCCGAAACCGTTGCGGTGATGCTCTGGGGCTTAGATGCGATCAAAACCAAAGGCGAATCTTTAGGAATCTTGCTCGAACTCGTCGGCGCGGAACCCGTCAAAGAAGGCACAGGCAGAATTGTCCGCTACGAGTTGAAGCCCTTAGCTGAAGTGGGCCATCCCCGGATTGACGTGCTCGCCAACCTTTCTGGCATCTTCCGCGATAGCTTCGTCAACATCATTGAACTACTGGATGACCTATTCCGTCGCGCCGCCGAAGCTGACGAACCCGAAGACCAAAACTTTATCCGCAAACATGCGATCGCTCTCCAAGCTAAAGGGGTAGACAATGCCTCGGCGCGTTTGTTCTCCAACCCTGCCGGAGATTTCGGTTCCTTAGTCAACGATCGCGTGGTCGATGGCAACTGGGAATCGGGCGATGAACTGGGGAATACCTGGCGCGATCGCAATACCTTCAGTTACGGTCGCCAAGACAAAGGCAAAGCCCGCCCTGAAATTCTCGACACTCTGCTCAACACCACCGATCGCGTGGTGCAAGAAATCGACTCGGTGGAATACGGCCTCACTGACATTCAAGAGTACTACGCCAACACGGGGGGATTGAAGCGAGCCGCCGAGCAAAAACGCGGTAAGAAAGTCACCACCAGCTTTGTGGAAAGTTTCTCCAAAGACACCACCCCCCGCAGCTTAGAAGATCTGTTGCGCCTGGAGTACCGCACCAAACTCCTCAACCCTAAATGGGCAGAAGCAATGGCGGATCAAGGCTCTGGGGGCGCATTTGAAATCTCGCAACGCATGACCGCCCTGATTGGCTGGGGGGGCACCGCCGATTTCCAAGAGTCATGGGTCTACGATCAAGCCGCCGATACCTACGCCCTAGACCCAGAGATGGCAGAAAAACTCCGCAAAGCCAACCCCGAAGCCTTCCGCAATATCGTTGCCCGGATACTAGAAGCCAACGGTCGCGGTTTCTGGCAACCCGACCCCGACAAACTCACCCAACTCCGCAACCTCTATGAACTCACCGACGAAGAACTAGAAGGTATCAAGGTTTAGGACCTTGCGGGCGATCGCTCTTTTTTAATTAAGAAGAGAGGGGGCGATCGCTTCCACATCAAACACTTCACCTTTGTAGAAAATCTAAGAATATGCGGAAAGATTCGAGCTATCTAGATGGAGCAGCATATTATGCGGAAATGAGCCATACATGCAGTTTAGGTGAGTAGCGATACAATAGCTCGATGCAGTTTGACTGGGATGAAAACAAGGCAGAACGCAATCTATCAAAGCATGGAGTCTCATTTGAGGAAGCGAAAACTGTTTTTGATGACCCTCTTTATGTTGACTTCTACGACCCAGATCACTCTGAGGATGAGGAGCGTTACCTTATCGTCGGGCAATCGAGCCGAGGGCGATTATTGATTGTGTCTTATACCGAAAGAGGAAATTCAGTTCGCCTGATTAGTGCGAGAGAAGTGACACGAACCGAGCGAGAAGCCTATGAAGAGGGATGAGCTGGAAATGGAAGATGATCTACGGACAGAGTATGACTTGAAGAGCCTACGAGTTAGAAGGCTAGGCTCTGGAAGGAAAAGTTTTGGTGGGGCAACTGTACGGTTAGAACCTGACGTCGCAGAGATATTTCCCAATGCGGATGCGGTTAATGAGGCATTACGATTTTTGATTAGAGTGATGAGAGCTAATCAAGTTCCTGATTCAACCACGCAGGCTAATAATTCAAATGCAGCGGACGTTTGAGGGTTACTAGTGTTCACAAGTTGATTGTTAAGACGATCGCTCTTTTTTAATTAAGAAGAGAGGGGCGATCGCTTCATATCAAATACTTCACGTTCGCAGAAAATATAAGAATAAACAGAAATATTCAAGCTGTCTAAAGTGAGCAGCATATTATACAGAAATGAGCCTACACAAATGTAAGTTTTGGGTTTCATGTCAAATTATTCTACCTATCCACCAAAATTAGGATCTTAGGCAGACACCTTCTATCTGTTAATATCTATCTTCCTCGATCATTTTTATAAAAATAGTATAAACCAGCTCAACCAAACATAACCAAGGAGAGGAAAAGTGGATCAGTTCTTAAGTTTTTTAGCGAGTTTCATTCTGGCATGGATTGTCGGTCTTCCAAGTTTTGTCTTCAAAAATTTATTTGAGATTGTTTTCCTATTTTTAGCCTGGAAACTTAGAAAAAAAGAAAACAGAGATAGGTTTATAGCTTTTATCAAAGACGTTATTCAATCCGTTGCAGGCTCTCCAAGTAGATTAGAGAATAATTTAAATGCAGAGCAACCAAATGACGTAAAAACAGAAAATCTTAGGCTACGCGATCTTTTAAGAGAAAGAGATTTTTCACAAGCTAAACCAGTTGAGAAACAGTATTTATTATTAGGACAGTATTATAATCAGGGGCTTACACAGTCAAGTCTTAGCTTCAGATTTAGTATTATATCTGCTTTTTTAGGCTTTGCTGTAATTGTAGTTTCACTAGCAAGAATTGATTCAAGCTCTCAGCAAGCCAATCAAATATCTGCATACATTGGGTTGATTTCCGGAACAATAATAAATGCAGTTTCAGCGTTATTTTTCGTTGAGACCAATAGATCCCGAAAGCTGATGACAGAGTTTTTTGAAAAACTCCGTGCTGACAGGAAACTTGATGAATCTTTGGAACTTATAGAAAAGATTCCAAATCAAGCAATTCAAAGTAAAGTCAAAGCAATAATGACTTTAGAATTTGCTGGCATCAAGCTTAATGACAATATTTCTTTAGAAAACCTCCTAAATACGAAAGTTGCATTTTCTTCAGTTCCTGTAGATACAAGTAGCTCATTACAAGTTCAGAGACATGAAATTAATCAATCTTCAATTGCTGGTGATTTGTAAAAGTGCAATCAATAAGGATAATAACTAGATAATCATTGATTTGAAGAGCAAGAGTATTTTAATAGATCAGTTAATTGTTCCTTTAAGCTAACAAGTTCATTGCAGCGGAATGTAATGTCTTTAGAGCTGATTTGTAAAGAGAAGTTGAAGAGCATCCAGACGAGACTGGATCT
>CBIHQL010000161.1:0-8317 GCA_966211855.1 uncultured bacterium | reverse complement strand
AAGGACTCTCGCACTGTTGGGGCTAAACTCGACACATGAAACAAATGGGCTTGATTAAACCAAACGCGATCGCCCGTAACAGGATGAGTCGCGATCGCTTGACAGACCTGCCGCGTTCTCAGGCGATCGTCACTGCGCCATTCCCACTCGATGCCTGCCTGCTGACAATAGGCTTCTACTTCTGAGCGCTCTGAGGTTTGGAAAACTGTTTGCCAAGGAAGATCTAGGCCACCGCCATAGTTGCGGACATACATCACCTGCTTCTCGGTGAAGCGCTCCTTAATCTGAGGATCTAATTGTTGGAAAATTTTGCGGCTATCCGCGATCGGGGTGGCTCCGTCTTCAACGGCGGGCTGTACGCAGTAAAAGGCGATTCTCAACGGATAGCTGCGGCTATAAGCCATCTCATTGTGAAGGGGAATCCATTGGTCAGCCGGATATTCTGTCGAGGTGTAGATCTTACCGCTGACTGTGCTGCGGGGGGTAGAGCGATAGGAGTAATCGAGCAAGGAGCCATAGAGGGACTGCATCCACTGCTCAAAGGCGGGCACGCTGTTGATATTGAAGTTGCGAAACAGAATGCCGCCATGTTGCAGCAATTGAGCTTCGAGCCATTGCCGTTGATTCAGTGCCCAAGTTTCTAGATTTAACCCTTCTACTTGGGGTTGGATAATCAGTGGTAAGGGCTGATCTGGTTGAAATTGGCTCGTCGCGACTAGTTCTGTCGCAGCCAAAAAGCTGACAGCACGGCGCTTAATGCCTTGGAGTTTGAGACGAGAGGGAGATTCTGGGTGACTCATAGTTTTGAAAAAGTTTTTAAAGACGTTTGCGTTTGATTTGGCTAAGTTTTTGTCGTTGGGTGGCTTTAAAAGCTTGCTCTGCCTGCTGTTGCTGTTGTTGCTCGGTTGCAGCCAAGACCTGGGTTAAACGACTCAAGCGGATATCCGGTTGGGCAATAACGGTCTCTAGTAGGGTTTGGTAGAGACTGGCTAGGCGAGTAATCGCGATCGCCTCAAATCGAGCGGTTTTATATTCAAAAAAGCCCTCCAGTCCAGTAGCGGTTTCTGTGAGATCCAACTTCAGGTCATGGCGCACCACACCCACATCCAAGTCAGACAGCGTTAACTGCAATCCAGGCAGCTCCACACTGGGTAAGGGGGTGTTTTGCAGCACAAACCAGGTTTGGAAGAGCGGCGATTGCCCCAGTTGGCGATCGATCTGGAGTTCGGTGACCAGTCGTTCAAAGGGCACATCCTGATTGGCATAAGCTCCCAGAGCCGTTTCTCGCACCCGCAGCACCAATTCTCGGAAGGTGGGATCACCGGATAAGTCGGTTCGCAGTACCAGCGTATTCACGAAGAAGCCAATCAAACCCTCGATTTCCCGGCGATTCCGGTTCGCGATCGGGGAACCCACCGCAATATCCGTTTGCTGGGTGGTGTAGTGGAGCAAGGCATTAAACCCTGCCAGCAGCGTCATAAATAAGGTGGCATCGGTTTCTTGACTCAACGTTTTCAGAGCGGTGGTCACGCTAGCTGTGAGTGCGAGGGGATGTCGTGCACCTTGAGATGTGGCTGGTGTTTCTGGAGAGGAATTGGCGATCGCAAACTTTAGCGGTGGCGGAATCTCTTTAAACTGAGCTTTCCAATAGGCGAGCTGTGATTCTAGTACATCTCCTTGCAACCATTGACGCTGCCAAACCGCAAAGTCGGCATACTGAATTAGGAGAGGGGTGAGGAGTGAGGAGTGAGGAGAGGCGTGATGATTGGTGAATACTGTATATAGCTCGGCAAGCTCTTGTGGGAAGATACCGATTGACCAGGCATCTGAAATGATATGGTGCAGGCTCAGTAGTAGAGTATGGTCATCATCACTTAGGCGCAAGAGCGTGAATCGAAAGAGCGGTGCCTGGGTGAGGTCAAAGCGATGCTGAGTGGCCTTCTGGAGCCACTGGTTGATCTCAGCCTGACCCTGCTGGCGCAAATCCACCACAGGCAAACTGACCTGAAGCGTTGGCAGAATTACCTGAATTGGTTGCCCCTCCTCGACCACAAACTGCGTCCGTAACATCTCATGTCTTTGGACAAGCGCATTCAAACTTTGCTCTAGCGCTGCTGTATCGAGTTGTCCCTGAAGCTGAATTGTGCCTGCACAGTTATAGGACAAATCATCGGGGTTCAGTTGGTGTAAAAACCAGAGCCGCTGTTGAGCAAAAGAGAGAGGCAGTTGCTGCCGCTGGGGTAGGCGCTGTAGAGGCGGAACTACTGTGGTTGTGCTGCTAGCTTGCTCCACCTGAGCGGCAAATTCCGCGATCGTGGGGTAAGCAAACAATTGCCGCAGAGATATGTCAGTTCCCAATGTTTCTCGAACGCGAGAGATCACTTGAGTTGCTAGGAGGGAATGCCCTCCCAGTTCAAAGAAATTGTCGTGGATGCCAATGGTCTCAATACCGAGCAGTTGCGACCAAATCTCAGCCAGTTTTTTCTCGGTAGCGGTGCGAGGTGGAATCAGTTGCGATCGCACAACGCTTTCCTCAGTCGGTGCAGGTAGGTTCTTGCGATCGAGCTTGCCGTTGGGTGTGAGGGGTAAGGCTTCCAAGACCACAAAAGCATTGGGAACCATATACTCTGGCAACTGTGTTTTTAGCGAATCTCGCAACTGAGCCAAATCCACCTTGGTTTCGGGCTGAGGCACCAGATAAGCGACCAGTTGTTGATTTCCGGTGCTATCTTGCCGCACAATCACCGCTTGCTCTCGCACAGCAGGATGTTGGCTGAGGGCAAATTCAATTTCACCTAACTCAATCCGAAAGCCACGCAGTTTTACCTGATGGTCAATCCGTCCCAAGTACTCGATATTGCCATCGGGAAGATAGCGGGCGAGATCTCCAGTTTTGTAAAGGCGACCCAAGTCTCCTGTCTTCATTCCCCCCAAATTTGGGGGGCTAGGGGGGCTAGGTTCGGAGTTCTTTGCTGGCCCCCTAAATCCCCCAATCCTGGGGAACTTTGAGAATGGATTGCGAATAAAGCGTTCATTTGTAAGTTCAGGGCGATTCAAGTAACCCCGTGCTACTCCTACACCGCCGATGTGTAATTCGCCTGGAACACCAACGGGAACGGGTTGGAGGTATTGATTGAGTAGGTAGATTTGAATGTTGGCGATCGCTTTACCAATCGGAACCGTTGTGTAAGCAGAATTCGGCTGACAAGCCCAAGCCGTCACATCGATCGCGGCTTCTGTGGGGCCATAGAGATTGTGGAGCGCTACTTGAGGGAGGCGATCGCAAAATTGTTGTTGCAAATCAAGCGGCAAGGCTTCTCCACTGCAAATGACTCGCTTCAAGCTATAACATTGCTCTAGTCCCGGTTCTGTCAAAAATAGCCGCAACATGGAGGGAACAAAATGCAGGGTGGTAATCTGCTGTTCTTTGATCAGTTGAGCCAGATAAGCACTATCTTTATGTCCCTCAGGTCTTGCCAGAACCAGGGTCGCTCCAGTCATCAATGTCCAGAAAAATTCCCAGACCGAGACATCGAAGCTAATCGGTGTTTTTTGTAAGACGCGATCGCCCATGCTCAGTTGATAAGCATCCTGCATCCAAGCTAAGCGATTACAGATGCCTCTGTGGGTATTCATCACACCCTTGGGTTTCCCGGTGGAACCAGAGGTATAAATCACATAAGCTAGGTTCTCTGCGATCGCTACACGAGGGAGATTAGTGTTCCGTTCTTGGGCGATGCAATGCCAGTCTTGTTCTAGATCAATACACTGAGTCCTTTGATGCCGATCGAGGTTCTGGGTGAGTAACACCTTGACCTGAGCATCTTCTAGCATGAAGGCTAAACGTTCTTGAGGATAGCCCGGATCGAGTGGTACATAAGCTCCACCTGCCTTGAGAATGCCGAGTAGACCGATCACTAGGTTGAGCGATCGCTCCATTTCAATGCCTACCAGAACTTCAGGGCCAACGCCTAAAGAACGGAGATAATGAGCCAGTTGGTTTGCTCTTTGGTTCAGCTCCCTGTAGGTAAAGGATTGGTTTTCAAAGATAGCAGCAATTGCATCGGGTGTACGTTCTGCCTGGGCTTCTAATAGATCAACCAGCGTAGAATCCTGTTTCAGGCAATCAAATTGCTGCTCGGTCTGATTCCAGACAGTAAGTTGCTGCCACTCTGTTGGAGTCAAAAGACAGAATTCTGAGAGGTGGCGATCGGGATAAGAGACTACTTGTTCTAAAAGGTGTTGGAAGTGCCCTAAGAAACGTTGAATCGTTGCTGGTGTAAAGAGATCACTGTTGTACTCGATCGCTCCTGATAAGCCTCGTTCAGTTTCAGAGAGGGCGAAGAACAAATCTAGCGTTGCCGTTTGGGTGTCGATCTCCTCCAAGGGTGTCACCGTTAGACCGGGGAGAGCCAAGGGAGGTATCGGGGCATTTTGTAGGACAAACTTGACTTGGAACAGCGGCGATCGCCCTGAGGTGCGGTCGGGATTGAGAGTTTCTACCAGCGTATTGAAAGGGAGATCTTGATGGGCGTAGGCATCTACGGTGACTTGACGCACCCGCGCCAACAATTGCCGGAAGGTGGGATTTCCCGACAAATCGGTTCGCAACACTAACTGATTGACAAACAGCCCAATCAATCGTTCGGTTTCGGTGCGGTTGCGATTGGCGACATCGGTGCCTACGACCACATCCTCTTGCCCGCTGTAGTAGTGCAGCAACAGGTTAAAGGTGGTGAGCAGCGTCATAAATAGCGTCGCCCCTTCCTGCTGGCTCAGAGCCTTCAGCGATCGCGTCAGGGAATCTGAAAGCTGCACCGGAAGTTTCGCACCGTTAAAAGTTTGGGAGGCTGGGCGTGACTTATCGGTAGGCAGATTGAGAATTGGCAGATCTTGTAATTGCTGCTGCCAGTAGGCAAGTTGAGTTTTGGCGGTCTCACTCGTTTGCCATTGCCGTTGCCACACAGCCACATCACCATATTGAATCGGCAGTTCTGGTAAAGACAGAGGCACCTGACAATTAAATGCCTGATAACAAGCCGCCAATTCTTCAATGAAGACACCTCGCGACCAACCATCGGCAATCAAGTGATGCAGCACCACCAACAGCACATGGTGAGTCGGATTGATGCGCAGCAAAACCGCCCGCAGCAAAGGGCCATACATGAGGTCAAACGGACGCTGAGATTCTTGGAGTAAGAGGGATGCCAGCTCGGATTCTTGGGATTGATCCAGGATTTGGCGATCGCTCAAATCCCTAAGTGCCAATTGAAAATCTAAAGTGGAATGAATGACCTGAATCGGTTGCCCGTCTTGGGTGGTGAAGGTGGTACGCAGGCTTTCGTGGCGCTGCATGATGGCACTGAAACTTTGCTGCAAGGCGATCGGGTTGAGTGCTCCTTCTAGCCGCACCGCAAAGGGAATGTTGTAGAGGCAACTGTTAGGTTCTAGCTGCTCAAAAAACCAGATCCGCTCTTGGTCAAAGGATAAGGGCAGTGAATTCCCAGATTGCCGACGTGGAATGGTGAGAACCTGAGTAGACTGTTCTCTTTGTTGTTTGAGTCGCTGCTCAAATAGCTTTCGCTGTTCTGGAGAGAGAGCCGCAATCCGTTTAGCCAGGTCATTCATCGTTTCAGCGCCAACTTGCTAACAATTTCAATACCTCTGTAGGGGCGAAGCATTCGGTCATGATTTTTTGGGTAATTCGGAATATCCCTACCGAATGCTTCGCCCTTACACCTGTTGTGTCGTCAAAAGAAACTCAAAGCGGAATATTGCCCTGAGGATGCAGCCGCAAGAGGTTTAGGGGATTGTTGTTGAACTCGATCTTGGAAGCGATTGAGATGCTCTAGACTGGCGATCGCCAAATCAAAGTCGATACCAAAATCAATTAGGCAAGCGACTTCATCTACCCCTATCTCTTGAATGCGTTGAATCACTGGTTCACAGGTTTCAGCGGTGCCAATTAAGGTTTTGCCGTCGAGATAGCGCTCAAAGCCAAATTGCAGCAGGGTTTCAATATCGCTTTCGGTAAATTGCGCTAGGTTAACGGGTAAATTCTCTCGCTTGACTAGGCTTTCAATCAGGTCAAAGTGAGTTTTCAAGTAATTACAAAAAGGAGCTTGTACCTGCCGCTTCACCTGCTCATAATCTTCACCGATAAACGTATGCATCATTAGGGAGACTTGGCCTGCATCCGGATCATGACCATGTTGAGCGCGAACCTCCCGGTAAAGCTGAATTTTAGGTGCCAGTTCATCTACCGATGAGTGCAGCAGGGAAGTCAGAACATTGGCACCGAGCCGTGCTGCCTCTGTAAAAGTGTGCTCAGAATGGCAGGTGATCCAGATGGGCAGTTTAGTTTGAATGGGGCGAGGGAGAGTCCGAACTTGCACAGGCTGTCCTGAGCCGTTTTTGCGTTCAATGGTTTGCCCTTCCCAAAGTCGTTGCACCGTCTCAACTTCGCGCCACATTACCGCTTGGCGATCGCGGTAATTTTCGGGAAACAACACGAAGTCATCCACATGCCAACCATAGGCAAACGTGAGACCCACCCGACCGTTGGATAAGTTATCCACCACTGCCCATTCTTCAGCTACCCGCAGCGGCTCTTGCAGGGGTAAAACAACGCTCCCTGATCGCAACTGCACCCGCTCTGTAATCATTGCCAGAGCAGCATTAATCACCGCTGGGTTGGGATACAGCCCGCCAAAGTCATGAAAGTGTCGTTCAGGAATCCAGATAGAAGAAAACCCGTGGCGATCGGCGAATTTCGCACCTTCAGTTAGGAGCCGATATTTATCGGAACTATGGGTGGAGCCGTCACCAGAAAAGTAGAAGAGACCAAACTGCATGATGATTAACGAGAAGTTTCCAATTGATTTTGAAGCTGCTCAGGTGTGAGATTTTCAATATCTGCCAGGAGTTGCGCGATCGCCTCTAAATCCTCGTCTTGCGGTTGCTGAGACTCAATCCAATGCGCCAATTCAGCGATCGTGGAAGCCTCACTCAGGAACACTCGCAGAGGCAACTCCACCTGGAATAGATCGCGCAATCGAGAGACCGTCTGGACTGCCAAGAGAGAATGTCCGCCCAGCTCAAAGAAGCTGTCATGAATGCCAATCGGTTCAACTCCCAAGAGGTCTTGCCAAATCTCAGCAATCTGTTGTTCTACGGCACTGTGAGGCGCGACATAAGAACTGTGGGGCAGGAGATGATGCCGCGATCGCCCTTCTGATGCAGAGGAGACAAACTGATCAATGGAAGTCTGGGTTTGTTGCAACACTGCTTGCTGATGCTGCTCCAACACCGCATGGAGATCTTGGGTCGAGACAATCACCTGCGGCAAACCACTGTGGAGAATCCGTTGGAAGACCTCAACACCTTCCTCGGTGGTTAACCCTTGCTGTAAACTGGCTGCTCGCTGTTGTTGCAAAGCTTCTGGAACCATTGTATTTACTGCCATGCCGACCTGTTGCCAGGTATCCCAATTAATCGCGATCGCTGGAGAACCATATTTCGCTGTCCAATAGTGAGCAAATGCATCAAGGAAAGCATTGGCGGCGCAGTAATCAGTCTGACCAAATTCGCCAATGATGCTGCTGAGGGAGGAACACAAGCAGAGGAAATCCAGTGAGATGCCTTGTAGCACTTCCTCTAAAACGAGAGTTCCTTGCACTTTCGGCGCGAGAACAGAGGCGGCGGCTTCCGGTGTTTTCAGTTGGGCAATGCCACCCCCAGCAACTCCGGCGGCATGGATCACTCCATTCAACTTGCCAAATCGTTGTAGCGTTTGAGCGATCGCCTCTCTCATTTGCGCTCGGTCAGTCACATCCGCTTGAAGTACCAGAATTTCTGCACCCAAGGCTTCCAGGTCTTGTAAAGTTTGGGATTCTGCTTGTCCCGAACGGCTCACCAAAACCAGCTTGGCTTGCACCGATTCAGCCAGATAACGAGCGAGAGATAGACCAATGCCGCCCAATCCGCCCGTAATCAGGTAAACACCACCCGGTTGTAATTGAATTTGGGGGGTTGATGAGGGTTTCAGATTTACAGGTTCTAGGGATTGCACCCAACGATGTCGCCCTCGATAAGCAATTTGCTGGAAGGATTGTTCTGAAGTGGTGGAACAAAGTTCTGCGGTGAGATGTTGGATTGCTGCCCCCCTAGCCCCCCAAGTTTGGGGGGAACAAGAAGTGTTTCTGGTATGTGAATCGAGATCGATGTGGAAGCAAGTTAGATTGAGCTGTTCTCTTGGCAAGACACGGCAGAAGCCTAGACTAGTGGCTGCGGCTGGGTCAAGGGGTTCTTGTCCCGT
>CBIHQL010000160.1:0-8399 GCA_966211855.1 uncultured bacterium | reverse complement strand
TGGATCAGTTGCGCTAGGGTCTTCTTGAGTTGAGTTCGAGGCACGATCGCATCAACAAACCCGTGACTCAGTAAGTATTCTGCGGTTTGGAAGTTATCAGGTAATTTCTCGCGGAGTGTTTGCTCAACGACGCGCCGACCTGCAAAACCGATGGTAGCTTTAGGCTCTGCCAAAATAATGTCGCCGAGCATGGCAAAGCTAGCTGTCACACCACCCGTTGTGGGATGAGTCAGGACGGGAATGTAGAGCAAGCGAGCTTCCCGGTGTCGTTCTAAGGCTCCAGAAATTTTTGCCATCTGCATCAAGCTGAGCATGCCCTCTTGCATCCGAGCCCCCCCAGAGGCACAAACCAGCACGACAGGCAAGCGCTCTCGGGTCGCACGCTCGATCAGGCGAGTAAATTTTTCGCCAACCACAGACCCCATACTGCCGCCCATGAACCGGAAGTCCATGACACCGAGTGCTAAAGGTAGCCCTTCTAGTTGACCGATCCCAGTTTGGACTGCGTCATTGAGGCCAATTTTGTCTTGCGTTTCGCGGAGGCGATCGCTGTAGGCTTTGCGATCGCGAAACTTGAGGGGGTCGGTGGGTTGCAGGTGAGTGTCCATCGGCATCCAGGTGCTGGCATCGATCAATTGCCGAATCCGCTCATCACTCCAGACACGCATGTGGTGGTTGCACTCCAGGCAAACCATCTGGTTGGCACGCAGGTCTTTGGTGTAGGTCAGCGCTCCACACTCTTCGCATTTAGTCCAGAGACCATCTGCGATTTCTCGTTCTTGTTCTTGCCGTTCTTGACTAATCGGCTCTGATTTCCGTCGATTTGCAAACCAATCAAATAGAGACATGAAAGCGATTGATTCCTTCTATTTTGTTATTTCCAAGCCAGACAGCTCAAAGCCGGCAAAAATTTTGACAAACTGTCACCCTTTGCCTGACCCATGTTTATCGAAGCGCTTTTGATGCCAGCACCAAAGCCTGACCTGATGCCAATATCCAGGCCGAAGACAATTCTTGCCGATGCTAACGAGTTTAAATGAATTTGGTTCACTCGCTTCGGTTTATCCCTCAGTGGGGCCTTCGTCAACGGGACTAATGAGGAGCAATGCTGTCCATTGGTCTTCAGAACGCACTTGTAAGGCAGCCGGACTTCCTAGCCCCAAATAAGGTGCCACCCCTAAATCTAGGATACGAGACGGAATCTGATGCGCCGTTAAAACCTGCTGCATCAATTCTGCTTCCCAGCGGCTACTTGTCGTTCGGATAGTGATCCATAACACGGTGGGATTGTAGCAAAAATTAGGAAGGGGAAGCAAAATGCGATCGCAGCAGGCTCAACTATAGAGTTGGGAAAAAAGTTTGGACGTAGGCAGCAATTAACGCGTCACCCCAAAGGGCTGCAATCACCGCCCCTAGCGCCAAAAATGGGCCAAACGGCATTCGTTGCCCCCGGCTCAGCCACCCTAAAGCGATCGCGCCACCCCCCACAAACGCCCCAATGCCACAAGCGAGAAACCCAGCCAACAGCAAGGATTTCCAGCCGAGCCATGCCCCCATCATCGCGGCTAGTTTGGCGTCGCCCATGCCCATGACTTCTTGACCAAAGGCGAAGGAACCGACAATCGTAATCAGGTCGAGCAACCAAATACCAAGAACTGCGCCGACGATACCTGCCATGAGCTGACTGAGCAGACCTGCCCCGCTGCCAATTAATATCAGACCCGCGATCGCCTGAAATAGCAACCCTGCTAGCAAACCAGAACGAGTTAATGGGTCGGGCAAGGTCATGGTGTCAAAGTCGATCAGCGCTAAGGCCAGCAACCAACTCACAAATGCCCAATACCCCACCATCTGCACCGCATCACCCGTCGTCCAGAGCACAAGCAAGAACAGCAATCCGGTCGCTGCCTCGACTAAAGGGTAACGAACCGAGATGGGGCTGCGGCAATGACGACAACGCCCCCGCAACCATAGCCACCCCAATACAGGGACATTTTCGCCATGACCCAGTTGGTGTAAGCAGTGCGGGCAGCGTGAGGGAGGCCAAAGAATGGATAACCCGGCTGGAATGCGGTAGATCACCACATTTAAGAAACTACCAATCGAAGCACCCAAGACAAAAACGATGAGTGCCGTCACACCAGCAACTAGAGCATCTATCAACATCATGGCTGTTAGCGGTGAGCAGACAATTTTCTCTGAGCAGACCCAAGGCAACTGAGGCATGTCTGGGTGGAAATCGCCCAGTCTCACACCGCAACCCCAACTTTTGCCAACCGCTAACCGCTAATCACGCACAGGCGATCGCTAGTACAAGTCAGATTCGATTTGATTAAACGGGACAAAGCATTCTTGGGGAAGCAGGACAGGTCTGCCAGTGAAAATTAGTTTTCCCCGGTGGGTGTACCGATCGATCGCGACACCGAGAGGCCGCTGAGTGATCTCTGGATGAACCTCGTAGTAGGTGCGATAAATCTGTCGTGCCGCTCTGATCACTGCTGGATCTATCAAGGTGGGGAAGTCTACCTCTTCTACTCGAGTTTCTGTCCGCTGTTGTGAAACGTACACCACAAGCCTATTCCTAATTTTTACGCTCGACTTTAGTCGATCTAGGTGATTACAGCAAGGGTTAACGCTAAATTTCTCTAAACTACGAGTTAGCGATCGCCCCTGGCAGTCAATTAATGCCCGCTCTCTAAGGCTTGGATCAAGGCATCACCCATGGCTCGGCAGCCCACTAAATTCTTACCTTCTGACATAATGTCGCCGGTGCGGTAGCCCTGGTCGAGCACTTGGCTAACGGCTTGCTCAATCCGGTTGGCGGCTTCGGGCTGGTCAAGACCATAGCGCAACATCATGGCTGCACTTAACACTTGAGCGATCGGGTTGGCTTTGTCTTGACCCGCAATATCGGGGGCAGAGCCATGCACGGGTTCATAAACACCTGGCCCAGAGGCACCTAAGCTCGCCGAGGGCAACATACCAATACTGCCTGTCAGCATCGCCGCTGCATCCGAGAGAATATCGCCAAATAAGTTGCTAGTGACAATGGTGTCAAACTGCTTGGGCCAGCGCACCAACTGCATTGCCGCATTATCTACGTACATGTGCGACAGTTCGATATCTGGGTATGCAGAGGCCATCTCAGTAATGCGATCGCGCCACAGTTGCGAGACATCTAGCACATTGGCTTTATCGACCGAGCAGAGCTTCTTACCACGTTTCTGAGCAATGTCAAACGCCACACGACCAATGCGATCGATTTCTGACTCGGTGTAGGCCATGGTATTCACGCCGCGCTTTTCGCCCGACTCGGTGGTGAAGATGCCTTTGGGTTGACCGAAGTAAACCCCACCCGTCAGTTCGCGCACCACCATAATGTCAATGCCTTCCACTACTTCTCGCTTCAAGCTGGAGGCATCAATCAGTTGGGGCAAAATTTGTGCGGGACGCAGGTTGGCAAACAATTCTAAACCCGCCCGCAGACCGAGCAAACCTGTTTCGGGGCGAAGATTACGGGGGAGGGTATCCCACTTGTAGCCGCCGATCGCCGCTAAGAGCACTGCATCACTTTGACGACAGCGATCGAGGGTTTCTTCTGGCAATGGCCCACCTGTGGCATCGATCGCTGCACCACCGATCAGCGCTTCTTGAAACTCAAATTGCAGATCTTGTTGTTTCCCGATGACCTTGAGCACATCTACGGCAACCGCCATAATTTCGGGGCCAATGCCATCGCCAGGTAACAAGGTAATGCGGTATTGCTGCGCCATAGTTCAACTCAACGGAAACCAACGGAAAAACTCACAGGCTTTTTATCATATCCTGGGAAGGGATCGCGAGTTGAAGTCTAGGCAGCAATTGGAGTAGCGGTTGGGGTTGGCTTTAGCGATTGACGATTGGCAATCAGTGCTGGGTGGCGATCGCTCGTTCGCAAAGGCTCATCGCCACCATCCAAGGCTAGCTACTAACTGCCCAAATCTCGGGTTCTAGTCCAAAAACCACCACTACCAGGGCGAGCTTGGCGTTGGCGAATGTCTTGTGCGGCTTTGCGGCTCTTGCTGGTGATGTCAGAGTTGGGTTGGCTGACTCGGATATTGCCTTCTGCTTGGGTGGCTTTACCGCGAACTTGGGTTTCGCGATCGCCCGTAATGTTGCCTGTGACTTCGGTCGCTTTACCTTGAATATTTTGAGCAGTGCCTTTGACTTTTTGGCCCAATTCAGCCGTTTGTTGCGCACCGGTTCGTTGAGAGTTGATTGTATTAGCAGAACTTGGGGCTCCGCTACCCAAAGTGGCGACGACCAAGACGAGCACTAAAAAGGCAGCGGCTAAAAAACTGCGCAGTTGTTGCAGTATTTTCATGGAATCACTCCGAATTACAAAAGCGTTACATATCGCAACTTGACGCTTTCAACGTAGTGGCGATCGCGAGACACTCCCTCTTGCTTAAGAAGTAGTCTTTTAGTCAGGCGATCGCCACCCCGATACTTGCGTGTTTCGTTTTTCTAAACCGGATGCCAAATCCAGAAGCGAAAAGCTAGGCTTGCGGATAATTTGCATCGCTTCTCAGCAGTTATGGCAAAAGACTTGGCAGTTTGTACACGGGGGCTGACGAAGCAGTTCGATCGCCACATAGCAGTTCACGATTTAGATTTAGAAGTTGCGATCGGTGAGGTTTATGGTCTGATTGGGCCGAATGGAGCAGGCAAAACCACACTGATTCGGATGTTGGCAGCGGCAGAAGAGCCAACAACGGGCGAAATCTATATCAATGGCGATCGCTTACTGCGAGATGACAGCAACCCGCACCTAAAGCGGCGACTCGGCTATCTACCAGATGATTTTCCGCTCTATGACGACCTCACAGTCTGGGATTATCTCGACTATTTTGCTCGCTTGTATCGGTTGCGAGAACCGCGACGCACCCAACGATTGCGAGATGTGCTGGAGTTGGTGCAACTGACCAATAAACGCCACAGTGCGATCGCCACCCTTTCACGAGGGATGAAACAACGGCTGAGCCTAGCTCGCACGATTATTCATGAACCGATCTTGCTGCTGTTAGATGAGCCTGTTTCGGGGTTAGACCCGATCGCCCGCCGTCAGTTCCGCGAAATTATTAAGGTGCTGCAAGAGGCGGGGATGACAATTTTAATTTCGTCCCATGTATTGAGCGACTTAGCCGAACTTTGTACTTCAGTGGGGATTATGGAGCTGGGCTATTTGGTCGAAAGCGCAGCGCTCAAAGATCTCTATCAACGTCTCAGCCGTCAGCAGATTGTCATCTCCACCCTCGGCTCTCTGGAAACCTTACAGGCAGCATTGAAACACCAAACAGGCGTGCAAGGCTGGGAGATTGTGCCCGGAACCCGCCAACAACTACGGGTGCATTTTTCGGGTGGGGCAGAAGAAAGTGCCGAATTATTGCGATCGCTCGTGGCATCGGGCATTGCCTTAACCGAATTTCACTGTTTGCAAGAAGACCTCGAAAGCATTTTTCTCAAGCTCGACCACAAACAAGCCTCGTGAAGAGGGGAAAACGTATGCAAACTGTGCTCAATCAAATCGGAGACTGGAATCCCCAACTATTTCGAGAGCTGAAGGGTCGTCTTAATCGTCGCAGTCTCATCATTACTGTGCTCACGGCTGCGATCGGTCAGTTTCTCTTATTTGAAGCCTTCTTAGGCGAACGCGAAGGTCTGATCAATTTCTTTCGCGCCTTAAATTGGCTGATCCCATTTTTACTCCTACTCCCTGGCTCTTGGCTACTCATCTCTGACATTGAGAAGGAAGAGCAACGAGGCACGCTCAATTTTATTCGCCTCAGCCCTCAAAGTAGCTCTAGCATCCTGGTGGGCAAGTTGCTAGGGGTGCCAATTCTGGTGTACTTGGGTTTGGCGCTGATTGTGCCGCTCCACCTTTGGGCCGCGATCGCCCTTGCCGTCCCCTTAGGGTTTTTGATTACTTACTATGGGCTGTTGGGAGTAGCAGCCTGCTTGGTATTTAGCTTGGCACTTCTGTGTAGCTTGGCAAGTAAGGCCGCGCCTGGCGTGACCAACAATTCCACTAGGGTTTCTGGGTTAGCGGCATTGTTCGCGGTGTTGGTTGGTCTGGGGTTTGTACCCATCTATATGATTTGGAACCTCAACACGGTTTGGAACTTTTTTGGTAACTACGTTGTTGAGTATCCCGATCAAGCAAGTTGGCAATGGTTTTTTCTGCCAGTCAGCCAAAACCCTTTTGTTGGTCATGTCTTTACCCTAGCCAATGCAGGGCTGGCGATCGCTGGGGTCTGGCAAATCTTGACCCGCTGTTTTCATGACCCCAACATCACCTTGTTAAGCAAACGCCACAGTTTTAGGTTCGTTGCTTATGTCAACATTCTGCCGCTGGGCTTTTTTGTCCAATCACCCTCTCCTATAGGCTCTGCAGATTACACCGGGGCACTAGCAGTCTTAGGAACGCTAAATTTCGTCGCAGTTTTAGGACTGATTGCCACTCTATTACCTTCCCGACAAGCCTTAATCGACTGGGCACGTTACCGTCGAGAACGCCAAGATCGTCCAGCAGAGCAACGATGGGCTTGGCTGCAAGATTGGGTCATGAATGAGAAAAGCCCTGCCTTGCTTGCGATCGCGATCAACTTAGGGATAGTCGCGGTGATTTTGGGATTGTGGATTTTATGCTGGCCTTCTGAACAGCCTAAGCTACTGGCTTTAGCAGGGTTAGCTCTCTGCCTGAGCTTGCTAGCGGTTTATGCGGCGATCGCCCAGGTTTTGTTACTGCTCAAAACGCCACAACGTGCTTTGTGGGTTGCTGCAACACTCGCCTTCATGACGCTTGCTCCCTTTTTTGTGGCTGCAATGACTGAAGGAGGTCTGATAGAGACAGACTCAATCTTGCTGTTCTCTCCTTTTTTATGGGTTGCTTTACCTCACACGACAATTCCCACCTTGCTGTTGAGCTTTTTGGGCCAATGGGTCGCTGTGGGTTTGTTGAATTGGCGGTTTTTCAGCCAGTTGCGCAAACTAGGTGCTTCGAGTTCGCAGTTGCTGTTAACTGACGCACCAACTCAGCGATTGCGCTCCTCTGGTTAGCGATCGCCCCCGATTTTGCCTGTCTAGCCGTGATTTCAGGAGTTAATCATGTTCAGCCTTGCTTTCGATCGCATTGGCGATTTTAATCCACAATTATTTCGCGAACTTAAAGGCCGTTACATTCCTCGCAATCTACTCATCGCAACTGCCGTCTCCTTGGCAGGTCAGTTTTTACTGTTGCTTTACAGTTGGGGGCGTTTACCTCATCTTGATGACGAACACCGCTATTGCACAGGTGCCATCCGTAACTATGGTCAGCCATCTTGCCTTCGGGATGCGGTGGGTAACATCATCGTGGACTGGAAGTTTTGGGGTTTAGAGCAATTTTTGACGCTGAGCATCGTTGGGGTGATTATCCTCTGGGTTGTGGGCGCTTATCTGCTCATTAGTGACCTCGATCGCGAAGAACGACGGGGAACGCTGAACTTTATCCGGCTCACTCCCCAATCTGCGTCTAGCTTACTGCTCGGTAAGTTGATCGGGGTGCCCTGTCTGGTGTGGTGGGTAGCTCTTTTGGCGGTTCCCATTCATTTGTGGTTCGGTGCGATCGCTCAAATTCCGGGTCATTTTTTGGCGGCCTTCTACTTAGCAGCACTCACGGGTAGCTTTTGCTGGTATAGTGTCGCTTTGGTCATTGGCCTCAAAAGTACTTGGCTCAACGGCTTTCAAGCTTGGCTAGGCGGTGGTGCGATCCTAGTACTGCTGATGGCAACATTCGGGGGTGGTCGAAGCTACTCGGCAATTGATGCCCTGCATGGGTTCATCCCCTCTCTCGTGCTGTCACACTTAGTCCCAACGAGTCGATTAAGAGATGTCGAAAGCTCTTGGGTTTCTATGCGGGCCCTAGAGTGGTTTCACCTCCCTGTGGGCGATCGCTTAAGTGCGTCGTTAGCACTTACCTTGCTCACTCACGGTCTGATCAGTTATTGGCTATGGCAAATATCGCGACGGTGTTTTCGTAACCCTGAAGCAACGTTGCTGGGTAAACGCCAAAGCTATGGGCTAATGCTTACTTTTGCCCTGTTCATTTTAGGTTTTGCATTCCATAGTGTGACGGCAAGCGTGCCACCAGATGTCAACCCCATCACTCACCGCCTCAGAGATTTATTTGAGGAATTACAAGTTTTATTAGTATTAGGCAGCATCTTGGGGCTGGACTTAATTGCTGCCCTGTTGCCCCAACGGCCTAACTTGCAAGATTGGGCACGATATCGTCACCAGTGGGCCACCAGCCAAACTAGTTCGCGGCGACGTTCCCTGATCGGAGAATTGATTTGGAGCGAAAAAAGCCCAGCAATTGT
>CBIHQL010000159.1:0-8409 GCA_966211855.1 uncultured bacterium | reverse complement strand
AGCGGAAAGAAATGGGTTTGATAGAAAACGCGACTAGCAACCGTGAGAATAGAAGCAATAGAAACTCCTTCTAGCTGATGCGGCTCATACTCAAGCAGCTTCGACATCGTGGCATTCACCGTTGTGATCGTGCCATCGTCAGTAAAGGAGAGAAAACCACACGGAGCTATATTGATTAGCTCATCGATCTGACAAATCATAAACTTAGGGGTGGCAGACCTTAGCCAACGGCAGCACTAGCCAAATAGGTTTGTATGAGTCGAACTGTTTCCTCAGGGTGGCTCATGTGAGGACAGTGGCCCGTCGCTTGCATCATTTGCAAAGAACTTTTGCTGAGGTGTTGGTGCAAGTAATGACCAACCTCAGCAGGCGCGATCGTATCGTCAGCACATTGCAAGATTAGAGATGGCACAGTCACTTTAGGTAAGTCAGCCCGATTGTCAGCGAAAAAAGTCACCTCAGCAAAGCGACGCATAATCACCGGATCGGTCG
Source organism: uncultured bacterium (assembly GCA_966211855.1). Taxonomy (GTDB): domain Bacteria; phylum Cyanobacteriota; class Cyanobacteriia; order FACHB-46; family FACHB-46; genus CBIHQL01. The sequence goes on along the minus strand of CBIHQL010000159.1, from coordinate 7,917 downwards.
AGCAGAAACTCTCTTCCAACTCCTTAGCCAGCTCTGGTTGGTTGGTATTCTGCATAACAACCGGAGCCAGAAAATTTGCCCAGCCGATATAGTTTTTGTCCATCAGATCTAGCAGTTCTTCAAGATCTCGACGCTCAAACCCACCTCGATAAGTAGGTGGATCATTCAGGTAGCGAGGTGAAGGAGCCACCAAAATCAGACGACTAAAGCGGTGAGGCTCTTGTAGAGAAGCCAGAAGACCAATCACACTACTTACAGAGTGCCCAACCAAGATTACGTCTGTTAAGTCGAGTGCGGTGCAAACATCTAATATGTCTTGGGCATACCCCTTGAGATCACTGTAGCGTTCAGGGTTGTAGGCTTGCCAATCTGACTTCCCAGACCCGACATAATCAAATAAAACAATCTGGTAATTGTCCTGAAAGGCCGGCGCTACGAAACGCCACATGTTTTGGTCACAGCCAAACCCATGAGCAAACACAAGCGGTTGAGTGCCTTCGCCAAAGACGGTTACATTATTCCGCGAAAGAATACTTTGAGCCATGTGACGTCCTAAGAATTTCTATAGATTTCCCAGGAGTTCTGGCAGGGTCACAACTATGCAATCAACCGTAACAGCAAGGCGATCGCCAACTCCGCGATCGAGTTAGTCACAAATCACACAACTTTATAGCTTCTATTCCTTCATCACCGACCAGTCGCTAGTTAAACTGGATTGCAAGTTAGTCATCTTCCAGATCAAGCTGGTATGGAGTGGGTCATGCTCAAAAAACTCATCCTAGAAAATTGGAAAAGTTTTCGCTACGCCGAGCTACCCATCGACCCACTCACGGTTCTGATTGGTACAAATGCCAGTGGGAAATCCAACGCTCTTGATGCCATAGAATTTCTTAGTCGAACCGCACGCGGTGAAGATATTCCATCTGCCCTAGAAGGAAACTCAGCCATTTCAGGTATTCGTGGGGGCTCAGAGTGGGCAGCATTAAAACCTAATACTCAGTTCACATTGAAAGCCCTAATTCAAGGTGAGGATGAGCGCACAGATTATCTTTATAGCATCACTATAGCAACCTCACCCAAAGTTCAGTTGCTCTCAGAATCTTTAATACGCTACAAAACTCGTCCAAAAACTACGAAAAGTCCATATCGAACTCTATTGTTTCAGCTAAGTTTTCAGCCTGAAGAAGATTTATTTCTTATTAATTTACACAAAAGTCAAACTGATATTTACAGTAAAATTCCCCGTTCGATCCTACGATTTATAACTGCTTTCTCTATGCAGAAAGATATTGTCATAGCTATTAGCGCAGTTGTCCCAACCTTGGAGAATATATTTGTTCTGGACGCAATTCCTTCCAAAATGCGTTCTTATTCATCGATTTCAAATAGTCTGCAAGGTGATGCATCTAATATTGCTGGTGTTCTTGCAAGTTTGCCTAAACAACAGAAATCTCATATCGAGTCAAGTTTATCCGCTTACGTAACTCATTTGCCGGAGCGAGATATTAAGCGAGTGTGGGCAGAAGCGGTAGGGAGATTTCACACAGATGCCATGCTTTATTGCGAAGAAGCTTGGATTTCTGGTGAAAAGACGACTGTTATAGATGCAAGAGGTATGTCAGATGGAACTTTGCGCTTTTTAGCCATTCTCACAGCACTGTTAACTCGTCCTGAAGGCAGCCAGTTAGTGATTGAAGAAGTGGATAATGGGCTACACCCCTCACGAGCAGACCTACTATTAAAGATGCTTAGGGAAATTGGTGAGCAGAGACATATTGATATTTTAGTTACCACGCATAATCCAGCTCTGCTCAATGCTTTAGAACCAGAAATGATTCCATTTGTCCTTGCGGCTCATCGTGACTCTCAAACAGGGGAAAGCAAGTTAACACCCCTAGAAGATTTAGAAAACCTACCTAAATTAATGGCTTCTGGGCCACTCGGCAAGCTAGCAGAACAAGGCTCGATTGAACGCAGCTTATCTGGTGCTTAGTGGCTTCACCATGCGCAAAGTTTTGATTATTGACACATCGATTTTGTGTGTTTGGTTGCAAGTTCCTGGCAAAACTACCTGTGGTTCAGGTAGTAGCCAATGGAATAAAAATCGAGTGGATCAGCTCTTACAAATAGAAATTCAGGCTGGAACTACACTCGTATTACCGCTCGCGACTATTTTAGAAACAGGTAACCATATTGCTCAGGCCAGTTCATCACGCTACGAAACTGCTCAAGCTTTAGCGAAATTGATGGCAGAAGCGGCTGATGAGAAAACGCCCTGGGCAGCTTTTACCGATCAATCTGTTCTTTGGGAAGCAGAAGGATTAAAAATTTTGGCGGCTGAGTGGCCTGAATTGGCAGCACAGAGAATCTCAATCGGAGACGCTACCATCAAAACAGTCGCTGAACACTATGCTAGGAGCGGTTATCAAGTCGAGATCTTCACAGGAGACGCAGGATTGAAAGCGTACCAACCTACTACTCCAACGAAACCTCCGAGGCGGCGGCGAAGTCAAGACTAAGATAAGAAGAGAATTGCGGGGGAAACCCAATTGAGTAAATTTAGCGGAGCATCAGTGGATGCAGCCTGACTTACAGGGGCTAGAGATTACCAGGTGGGAGTTACGACGCTTATGTGGGGTGAGTCGCTCCAATTTGGTGATTCCGCCTAGCCAACGACAGGTGATTTGGGAGTTGCTCAGAACGCTGTTTGCGATCGCCCTCCTGCCTCTCAGCTATTGGATCTTGTTGCTCAACTTTCCTCAGCACCAGTTTTTGATTTTGGCAGTGCATCTAGGAGCGGTTGCGGGGTTAATTGCTGATGATGCCAAACGAATTTTGTTAACGCGGCGCAATCGGCATTTAATCAACTTGATCATGGATGTCGATCGCTACAATGCCGTGATCAAAGCGATTGATATTAATGATCAAATTGAAGCGGCGGGTAATGCTGAAGTCGGTTTAACCAATCGAGAACAGGTGCTAGAGGCATTACGCCTAACCCGGGCTGATTTAGTTCGCGCCTTGAAAACTGAGAAAATCTTGCGGACGAATAAACGGTTTATTGCTCGTCACGCCGACTTATTTAGTAATAACTTGACAGCTCTGACAACTTTGCAAGTTAATGATCAAGCCAGCGAGCATGGACGATTGCTGAACCAGGCATTGGATATCGCGATCGATGTGCAAGCAGAAATGAAAAAGTTGCAAAATCAGCGATTCGGTTAAAACATGACCACCAAGCCCAAAATTATTGTTCTCGATGATGACCCTACAGGTTCACAGACCGTTCATAGTTGTTTGCTATTGACCCGCTGGGATGTTGAAACACTGCGGATCGGGTTAGCAGATGATTCCCCAATCTTTTTTGTGCTGACCAATACCCGCGCCTTGCCCCCAGAACAAGCTGCTGAGGTGACGCGAACAGCCTGTCATAACTTGAAAGAAGCGATCGCCCTCGAAAACATTCAAGATTTTCTGATTGTCAGTCGCTCTGACTCCACGCTGCGGGGTCACTATCCGATTGAAACGGATGTCATTGCTGCAGAACTTGGCCCTTTCGACGCTCACTTCCTGGTGCCAGCTTTCTTTGAAGGGGGGCGGTTTACCCGTGACAGCATTCACTACTTAATCGTGGATGGGGTGCCAACTCCGGTGCATGAAACTGAGTTTGCCAAGGATTCGGTGTTTGCCTATCAGCACAGCTATTTGCCCGATTATGTCGCGGAGAAAACTCAAGGCCGCATTCTTGCCGATCAAGTCGAGCGTTTTCTCACTGCTGATATTCAAGCGGGGGTGCGCGATCGCCTCAGACAACTCAGCCATAATCAATGCGGTGTAGTCGATGCCGAAAACCAAGCTGACTTAAATCAATTTGCCGCCGATATTTTGGCAGTCGCGGCAGAAGGCAAGCGCTTTTTGTTTCGCAGTGCCGCCAGTTTGTTGACTGCATTGGCTGCATTACCGCCACAAGCGATCGCTGCGGAAGAGATGTCGCAATATGTGCGCGATGGCAAACCGGGTGCGGTGATTGTCGGCTCTCACGTCCAAAAAACCACCGAACAACTGACCCACCTTCTCCAAGAACCGGGTATTGTCGGTGTAGAAGTAGAGGTGGCTCGCTTAGTAAATGCCGCTCCAGAAACACGAGCCGAGCTTCTAGACCAAACGGTGCAAGCAGTTCACGCAGCTCATGCAGCAGGCAAAACGCCTGTGGTTTACACGAGTCGCCAAGAACTCACCTTTGACGATGTGCAGGTACGGTTAGACTTTGGCTTGGCTGTCTCGGCACTACTAATGGATGTCGTCCGGCATTTACCTAAAGAGATTGGCTTTTTAATTAGTAAGGGCGGCATTACCTCTAATGATGTTTTGAGTACGGGTCTAGACTTACCAACAGCTCGGTTACTCGGTCAGGTCTTAGCAGGGTGTTCGATGGTACGCACCCCTAACAATCATCCCCAGTTTCCTGATTTGCCCGTCGTGCTGTTCCCTGGTAATGTCGGCAATGCTGAGGCTTTGGCTACGGTTTACCGACGCTTGAGCAAACATCGCTAGAATACAGGCGTATTCTTGGTGGTCATTCTTAGTACTACGGCTGAGCAGATTCTGCATGACTTCTGATTCTTCTTCTACCCCCGAAGTGCCCACGGTTGTTGACGCAGCCCCAGCCAGCAACCTCGCTTCTGAAACTGCTGCACCTTCCGCACCATCGCCAGGAGTTGACACGTCTCCTGATGGTATAGCTGCGGCGATCGCCCCTAGTGCCCCTAGTGAGCCACCAGCACCAACCTCAGATGCCTCTGAGCCAGCCAGCCCCAGCTCAGACTCTACACCACCCCAGTCAGAAACATCGGCAGAAACTGCACCCACAATTCCGGTACCAGAGCGGCAATTGCAAGTGCGGCTCAAAAGTGAAGGTGGCAAGCTAATCCTCATTTTGCCTGCTCAAGGAGAAGTCAGCGATCCACCCTCCCCCACTGCCCTCACTTGGATTGATATTCAGCAGCAACTAAAGCAACGTCTCAACAGCGGTGAACGATTTTGGCAACCTAACACCCCTGTTCACTTGATGGCTCGCGATCGCCTTTTAGATGGGCGGCAACTACAAGCGATCGCCGATGCCCTCACCGAAGCTCAACTACAACTTAAGCGCGTCTTTACCAGTCGGCGGCAAACCGCAGTGGCAGCAGCAACCGCAGGCTATTCAGTAGAGCAGCAGGCGATCGTACCGACCCTCAATCAAAAAAGTCCAGAAGCTGGCAAAGCCTTAGACGATCCGCTTTACTTACAAGCCACCGTCCGCTCTGGGGTCGAAGTTCGCCATCCTGGTACGATTGTAATTCTCGGTGATCTCAACCCTGGTAGCACCGTCATTGCCGATGGTGACATTCTGGTTTGGGGAAGGTTGCGAGGCGTGGCTCATGCTGGGGCAAATGGCAACACCCAATGCCGGATTATGGCCCTACAACTTGAACCCACCCAGTTGCGGATTGCTGATTATGTCGCGCGGGCACCAGAAACGCCCCCAAGCCAGTATTATCCAGAAGTCGCTTATGTGGCATCTGGTAGTATTCGCATCACCCGCACCGCCGAGTTTGTCAAGACTCACTAACGACCAACCACAAAGTCTGGAAATTGTCCTGACAAGTGGCAAGTGTAATGGTTGAATTAAAGTTAATTCAAAGCTGATCTTCGTTCGTCTTACCACCTCATGAGTCGCATTATCGTTGTTACGTCTGGAAAGGGAGGGGTGGGCAAAACCACCTGTACAGCCAACTTGGGTATGGCTTTGGCTCAACGAGGCCGTAAAGTTGTGGTGGTTGATGCTGATTTTGGCCTCAGAAACCTTGATTTGTTATTGGGGCTAGAAAATCGGATTGTTTACACCGCCGTTGAAGTTTTAGCGGGCGAATGTCGGCTAGAGCAAGCCTTGGTCAAAGATAAGCGCCAGAGCCGACTTGCTTTGCTGCCTGCCGCCCAAAATCGCACCAAAGATGCGGTCACTCCCGGTCAGATGAAGCAATTGGTCAATGCTCTCGCCAAAGTTTATGACTATGTGTTGGTAGATAGCCCTGCCGGGATTGAGATGGGCTTTCAGAATGCGATCGCGGCGGCTCAAGAAGCCTTAGTCGTCACCACTCCCGAAATCTCCGCAGTCCGGGATGCTGACCGAGTTGTAGGTTTGCTGGAAGCCAACAACGTTAAGCGCATTCGGCTGATTGTCAACCGCCTCAAGCCGGCAATGGTGCAAGCCAATGACATGATGTCGGTGCAAGATGTACAAGAGATTTTAGCGATTCCTTTAATTGGGATCATTCCCGACGATGAGCGGGTGATTGTTTCGACCAACCGGGGTGAACCCTTGGTGTTAGCCGAAAGCCCCTCTGTCGCGGGGACTGCATTCTCAAACATTGCCCGTCGTCTCGAAGGAGAAACGGTTGAGTTTGTATCGCTCACTCCCAACAACGGCAGTGTCTTTTCACGCATCCGTAAATTCTTTTCTACCAAAATCATTTAGCTAAAGTGAGCGACTTCGGCAATCTGAGCCACGAGATGTGGGTGATGCAGAGATGCCATCGCGATCGCAATTTTGATTTCATTTTTCCTTTTGTGCTTACTACTGATTAGTGACTCCTTGCAAGCTCCATGCTCAATGAACTGCTAGAACGATTGTTTCCGCGAACTGGGTACGAAAGTAGTCGCAACGAGGTTAAGCGGCGGCTGCAATTCGTTCTAGCCCACGACCGGGCTGATCTCTCTGCCGAGGCTCTCGAAAGTATGCGACGAGAAATCCTCGAAGTCGTGTCCCGCTATGTCGAAATTGATGCCGATGGGTTGGAGTTTTGTCTAGAAAACAACCAACGCATGACTGCTCTGATCGCCAACCTCCCAATTCGGCGGGTCAAACAAACCGAGACGACAGAACCTATTGTGTCTGTAGAGCCTATCGAGTTTGCAGAACCTGTAGAGCCTGCAAAACTGGCAGAACCGATAGAAGCTCCTGAAACGACAGAGCCAACAGAACCTTCTATCGAGATCTAGGTCTGCGATCTCAACTCTCGTTCTTATTCTTTGGCGGAGAAGACTCATGACTTCTGATGCAATGGGTGATGTCGCTAGCTCAACCTGTGATTCTCTTGCCAGTTGCGTGCAAGCTCTCCAACTGGGGCAAATCCAGCGGCATGTTTTGATCTGTGCAGATCAAACCGTGCCCAAATGCTGTGATAAAGAAGCCAGCTTGATCGCCTGGGATTATTTGAAACGGCGCTTAAAAGAACTCAAGCTCGATCGCCCTAGCGGCAACGGGACTCAACCTTATATTTTTCGCACCAAAGCCAATTGTCTGCGGGTGTGTCACAAAGGGCCAATTTTGGTGGTTTATCCTGAAGGCGTTTGGTACCATAGCGCCACCCCAGAAATCATTGAGCAGATTATTCAAGAGCATCTATTGGGCGATCGCATCGTCAAAGACTATGCCTTCTTAGTACATCCTTTACCAAGCGTCAAAGCATCTACCGCTACAATGACCTTAGAAACAGATGCTTGATTTCCGAAATCAACCTAAAGTTTCTCCAGCTTATTGATTGATAGATCTAACTTTATGTAGAGGCAGAAGAATCGAGGATGCTCCATAAAAGCAAAGGGAACCTTGAGTTTCTGGAGTTTAAAGGGTTGTTCTCGATATCATTTTGCGTCGTTGATTAGGAATATATGCGCTTAAAATTGACAAATCATTTAGATTGTTGATTTTGCTCAAAGGCATAGAAATTCGATATTCGTGAAGTTATACGTAGCAAGATCGACAGGTCTAGTAAAATGTGACAACAATACATGGCAATTCCTATTTACATTTCAATTTTCATTCATCCAGGCATGGCGAGTGACAGAGCATGAAGGAAACGAGCGTAGGAGATCACA
>CBIHQL010000158.1:0-8429 GCA_966211855.1 uncultured bacterium | reverse complement strand
CATGCGCCGAGTGCTCCGTGATCAATATTCTTCGCAACAATCTCCCTTAATTACAAAAGTGAGCCGATTATGACCAGATTTGCAGAACGGATGAGTCATTTAGGCACGGAATCTGCTTTTGAAGTGCTTGCCAAAGCCAAGAATTTGGAAGCTCAGGGCAAAAGCATCATTCATTTAGAGATCGGTCAGCCTGACTTCCCTACACCGAGTCATATCTGTGAAGCGGCCTATCAAGCTATGCAAGCGGGATATACAGGTTATGGGCCAGCGGCAGGTTTACCAGAGTTTCGCCAAGCGATCGCCGACTATGTAACTGCGACCAGAGATGTTGGCATCCAACCCAATGAAGTTGTAGTTACTCCTGGAGCCAAACCCGTGATTTTCTTTACGGTGCTGGCATTGGTCAACCCAGGCGATGAAGTTATTTATCCGAATCCCGGTTTCCCAGTTTATGAGTCGGTGATTAATTTTGTGGGTGCGAAAGCAGTTCCTTTGCCCTTACAAGAAGATCTTGAGTTTCGATTTCGGCTAGAAGATTTACAAGCGGCAATCTCCGAACGCACGAAATTATTGATCATCAACTCGCCCCATAACCCAACAGGTAGTGTCCTGACTACAGATGAGCTAGCGGCGATCGCTGACTTGGCTAACCATTATGACTTTTATGTGCTCTCTGACGAAGTCTATTCACGGATGAGCTATGACGAGAACTCCCCAAGTATCCTCAGTTTTCCAGGGATGAAAGAGCGGACGATTTTGGTTGATGGTCACTCTAAAACATACGCCATGACAGGTTGGCGACTAGGATATGGTGTTGCACCTCAACCCATCATCGAAAAACTGGTGCAATTGATGATCAATTCCAACTCTTGCACTTGCTCTTTCTCTCAAATCGCTGGGATTGAAGCCTTAGTCGGCTCTCAAGCACCTGTAGAAGGAATGATTGCTGAATTCAGACAGCGCCGAGATGCGATCGTGGCTGGGTTAAATGCGATCGCTGGTATTCACTGTCTCAAACCTGCGGGTGCCTTTTATGTGTTTCCCAATATCAAGCAATTGCCCCTATCCAGTGATGCTTTAGCTGACTATCTTTTAGCAGAAGCCGGGGTCGCTGTCTTAGCAGGAACCGCTTTTGGTAAGTTTGGTGAAGGATATATTCGTCTCTCCTACGCCAACTCACTAGCAAATATTCAAATCGCCTTAGAGCGGATTCGGGCAGCAGTGAGCCAATTACCTTCATCTATCCCACAGATAAACTGAAAGAGTGCCAATTATTTTTGCAGTGGTTTCAGCCAATCGTTGATTTCTTGAACCAACCAGGCACATTCAGCAGCAGTCAGATCGAGACCCAGATTATGGGTTTGCTGAGCGATTTGTAGAGTGACAACATCCATCTCTACTTTGCCCGTTTGCAATAACAGCGATCGCGCCTGTTTTGTCTGAACACTTTGCTGCACTGCTTGAATCGCTTCGGTTTTGCCCTGATACCGAAAATACTTAATTCCTAGATTATGTTTCTCAATTGTGACGTGCGTTTTAGTGAAGTGGACAAGCTGATAACGAAAGGATATTAAATAACGATTTAACCAATAAAGTAATACGATTCCCCAAGGAACCCAAAACGTCAAAATTAAGAACTGCGCGGCATAAGACAGGAAATTTCCGAGAAAGTTCAGCCATTGCAGAAACACTGCGATCGAGGCGAGTAAACCCAGAGTAAGCCCCATGGATACATAACTGGTTCTAAACGCTGGGCTTTTGATCGTCAGTGCGTCATCAGAACTCTGTAATTGCACCCGACTGCCCGCAGGTTGCGCGATCGCTTTGAGCGGTTTGAGAATCCCGGCTTGTAGGGCTTCTAAAGCTTGACGGGCAGTACTAAAGCGGTGTTCTAGCGCTGGCTCAACCAAGATTTCGAGCCATTGTCGAAAGCTGGGAGATAAAGTAACGCGATCGGCAAATTGCAGCCGCAGTTGCTTTTGCGGTAAGTCAGATGGCGTGATGCCTGTGAGCAGATGAATCAGCGTTGCCCCCAAGGCATATAAATCGGAGGCGGGCACTGTTTGACCCCGAAATTGCTCTAGCGGGGTATAGCCGTAGGTTCCCACGACCGTCATTGTCGATCGCTCAGCTTTAGCTCGGTTTTGCACAGCACCAAAATCGATCAGGTAAATCTGGTTGTCGTCTCCCAAAAGGAGATTACTGGGCTTGAGGTCACGGTGCAGAATGGGGGGATTCAATTCATGCAGATCGATGAGAATTTGCAGGGTAGCGATCGCGATTTTGCGGGCCTGCTTTTCAGTGAGGCGGCCTTGATGATCGATCAGCTTTTGTAAGCTAGTTCCGGGCACATAATCTTGTACCAAGCCAAACCAAATCACATTTGACGTTTGAGTAGACTCGGTTTGAAAAGCATCTCGATAGCGAGGAATTTTAGGATGCTGCAAGCTCTTTAAAACGCTGGTCTCTCGCTCAAATAGCTTGATATCTTGCCACTGCAACTGAGGGTTTTGCACGAGCAACTTAACTACAACCATTGACTGATCGTTGAGATCTTTGGCTAGCCAAGTTTCGCGCCCCACCGCTTGCCCCAAGGCATTTTGAAGTTGGTAACGCTGCTGTAAGATTTCTCCAGGCTGCATCACTTTTTTCTCCTAGCGATCGGGTTTGAGCCAGTCTTTGATTTCAGAAACGAGCCAAGTGCATTCTGCTTCGGTTGCGCCTGCCCCAAAGGTATAGCGTCGCTTACCCGCTTGAATTAACACCATTTGAGGGTGCGATCGCGTTCTGACCCTAGACTGCCGCCCAGAAAGTTGCGCGCTCGTACTGACTTCTTGTATCTGTTCAATCCTGCCGACTTGTCGTTGCCAACATAAGCCGAGTAGTCGCCAGCACAAGCTAAACTTTGCCTTCTGTTGATGAAACTCAATGCGATTGGGTTGCCATTGCTGCTCCAATTGGTTGAGCAGGGTGCAGAACGTCATGGCCCAAGGGATCGTTGCCAAAATGCGGATAAATTGCAATATCCCGGCTCTATCTGCAACGGTTGCATTGGGCAAGCTCACCACATTTTCAGGAGACCAGTTCCACACAACAAAAAGTAGAATCCCTAGCAAGCTAAACTGTAGTAGAAATGACCCGATTTGCTTAGCAGACAGCCCAATTCCAGGCATGATTACCCGTAGGGATGGGCCTGTCTTTTGGATCTGAATTTTGCTGTTGGCAGGTTGCGGGTGCGATCGCAAGGTCGGTGTTAGGTCAATCTCCTTCAGGGCAGCAAGGGCTTCACGGGCAGTGCTAAAGCGATCGCCTGCATCGGGCTGAGTCAGCTTTTCAATCCACTGCGCTAATGTATCAGGGACAGAAACCTGATCACGAAATTGGATCTGTAACTCCTTTTGAGGGAGATCTGCCGGGGAAATACCTGTCAGTAAATGAATGAGCGTGGCACCCAAGGCATACAAATCAGATGCAGGTACAGCTCGACCAAAAAATTGCTCTGGTGGAGCATATCCACTGGTGCCCACAACAGTCGTGCTTGATTCAGTCACCAGCTGATCTTGTACAGAGCCAAAATCAATCAGGTAAACTTGGCGATCGCTGCCTAAGATCAAGTTACTCGGCTTAATATCGCGATGTAACAATGGTGGGTTGCGTTCATGCAGGTCGATTAAAATCGTTAAGACTTGCATGGCAATGACACAAATGTGCTGAGCTTTCAAATGCTGCCCTTGCTGCAGACCTTGCGCTAGCGATCGCCCTGGAATAAAGGTTTCGACCAGGGCAAACCAACTAATGCCTGCTGCAATATCAACTGTAAATGAATCTAGATAACGCGGGATTTGGGGGTGATTCAGCGATTTCAGCACCGCAGTCTCTCGTTCAAACAGGTTAAACTCGTCCCACTGCATCTGGGCATGAAACGCTAAAAGCTTCACAACGACAGACTGAGGCGGTTGAAGTTTTAAGTCGGTGCTTAGCCAAACCTGGCGATCGCCATTGTGCCCCAGTTTTTGCTGAAGCTGATAGCGATTTTGGAGAATCTGCCCTGCTGACCAAGAGAAATTTAACTGACTCATGGGCTAAATATACCCACCCAGTGGGAATTCTGAACGAAGCACAGGGGCGACAGACTTAGTAAAAGCAACCCATAGGATGGTTGATATGAAAGCACTATCGCAAGATCACAATTGGTCTAAGATGATTGGAATTATTTTAATCCTGCTTGCCACTCTGCTATTTTCTCAATGTAGCCAGGGTTTTATTTACCGTTCACAAGCCAATGCTGCTATTGCAGTGCAAGTCAGTTGCCAAAGAGAAATTTACCAATACGAACAGAATGGGCGATTTTTGAGCAAGGCTAAAGGACTGGAAGAGTTTATTAATCCCTATCCAGAATTTTATTCTCACTCAATTCGATATGCACCAGATAAAGTGTTTTACTATGCCACTTCTACATCACCTTACCTCAAAAGTTATGTAGGACTCGTGGTTGGTTTACCCAAAGCAGCACACCCAACAACTGCCAGTTTTAACTCAGCGATCGCCATTTGGTGTGGAGCAAAAAAACCGGGTACGGCTCCTGCAACTGACCCTGTTTTTGATAACTCAACCTTATCCTGTGGTGCTCAGACTCAAGAGATCGGTACTTATTAAGCTCATGGTCGAGTTTCCCCCCTACTGGAACGCCTCTTATGGCTATGAATTGGGGGAGGGAAGGGGCCGCAAGGTATTCACGCAGGAAGTTTATTGTAGGAGTTGCCAGCAAGCTTTGGCGATCGCCCAGTCCTCTTGGGTGTGGATGACTAACACGAGGACAGCAGATTCTGAGGTGGCAATGTCTTGATCAACAGGAGAGGCGTTATTCTTGTTGAGGTCAAGCTGCAACCCTAAAAACCCAAAAGCTTCGCAGGCAGCAGCACGCACCATTGCGGAGTTTTCACCTACGCCACCTGTAAACACCAACACATCTAGACCTTGCAAACTTGCGATCATCGCCCCTATCTGCGATCGCAAGCGGTGAATATATATCTCAAACGCGAGTCGGGCACGGGGGTTTTGATCGGCGATCGCTTGTTGAATTGCCCGCATATCTCCCGAAATGCCAGAAATCCCTTTTAAGCCAGACTGTTTATTCAGCAATTGATCGAGCTGATCAGCCGTATAGTTTTGGTGCCGCAGCAGATAAATCAAAATTCCCGGATCGATTGAGCCAGAGCGACTCCCCATCATCAAGCCTTCTAATGGGGTAAAGCCCATCGTCGTATCAATACTGTGCCCATTCTGAATTGCTGCCAAAGAGCAACCATTCCCTAAATGGCAAGTGATTAACTTCAGCGAGGACAGGTCATGACCTAACAATTGCGCGGCTCGTTCAGCACAATACTGGTGACTAATACCATGAAATCCGTAGCGGCGGATGTCTTGCTCTAACCACTCATACGGCCCTGGATACACCGCAGAAGCTTGAGGCAGTTGACTATGAAAGGCAGTATCAAAGACCGCTACCTGTGGAACTGCGCCTAATGTTTCTTCAATAATTTCAATGCCTTCGAGGTTGACTGGGTTGTGAGCGGGGGCAAGTTCGCACAGTTGAGCGATCGCGGCTTTCACTTCTGGGGTGATCAGGGTGCTGTCGCGATACCGTTGACCGCCATGCACGACTCGATGTCCCACTCCATGAATTGCAGAGGCATCTGGCAAAACTTGAGTGTCACCTGTCCAGAGCGTTTCTAACAGTCGAGACATCACCGCTAACCGAGACGTGGCAGGCAGTTGTTCTTGCAGTTTGGCTCCTGTTGCCGTTTGCACTTCTAGCTCGGCGGTGTCGGCTGCATGGCTCCAGTCCACCTTCGCTTCCCAGGCAGGGGTCAACGGCTCGGTAGGGGAAGCCTCTGTGAGTTGATAAAGGCAACTCTTCTGACTGCTAGACCCTGCATTTAAGACCAGAATATTCATGGATGAACCCACTGCTCGTAGTACTTTGCCACAGGCTCGCCTTCAGCCACCCAGACACTATATTTTTTAGCAGCGATCGCCGTTTTGATCACCCAGAATTGGGCTGGTATTTTCGGTTTGCCTAGTGATATTCCGAGTACGTCACCTGCCAAATTTGACATCGGTATCCACGGACTGATAGTCTAATGCCCTGCTACTTGCTGTAAGCACGTAGACGGCTAGAGGACTTTTTGCAGGTGCATCCTCGGTAGTGCGGCTTAGGCATTCACTATCGCTGCATTTTTGGGTCGAGCCAATAAGTTTGCCTGTCAGTAGGTAAACTGCTTGACCTGTAGCCATCAGGTGTTCCCCGATGTAGCTCTTGAGCTTTTAAGAGTTGCAACTTCTGGCGATTCCGATTCGCTTCATCTATTGGCGGGCCAAATCTATGAGAGGGACAGCTTTTTCCTACCGGGCAATCACTTGCCTGAGTTTGCTGACAACGACTGTAGGGGCATACAGTTTTGTGGTTCCTGCAATAGCTACGGAGGTTAACCCTTCACCCATTGCCGACTCTCAGCGATCGCGGCTGGCATCTCAAGCGTCTGAGCCTGATTTCGGCTTGCTCACTTCCAATTTCACGCTTACCTCTACAGCCTCCGAGCCGTTTGATCCGGAGAACATCACGACTGCGATCGCTGGCACATCAGCAGCAGCAGTCACTGGAGAAAGCTTAAATGCCAACCCCCAGGCGAAGATCACGGCTGAAACCAGCACTCCGCCCGTCGCCCTCCCAGTCTTATCTCAGGCTGCTGACACGGAAGAAATTGCTGCACCCATATCAGAGTTAGAGGCCACATCTACAACTCAGCAAGTCATTGAACTAAAACCGATCGCTACCCCGCAACCGCAACCGATTCAACTGCGATCGCCAGATGTGCGGCTAGAGTTTTTGCCTGCGGGAGATCCTCGGGTGGCGGCAGATGGTCGCTCGACGGTGACGCTCCAAGGCCAACTCCTCAATGCTGAGGGGGAAGTCCTACCCATTGACGCGATCGCCACTCTGACCGCCAGCGCTGGGCAATTTATTGGGGCCGATCAAGACCCCGATCAACCTGGTTTTCAGGTGCAGGTCTACCAAGGGCAGTTTACCGCCGAGTTGCAATCTACGCTCGAAGCTCAAAAAGTTCGGGTACGGGCAGCGATCGCACTCGATGAAGAAACTGATACGTCTGATCAAGAGCGATCGGATGCGGCAGACTCAAACCAGTCAGGAGCCTCTGATCCAGCTACCGATTCTCGTACGGCTCAGCTCACCGATGGCTCAGAGCTTGAAACCTATACGCAAGTTGAGTTCATCACCAATCTGCGGCCTTCCTTGGTGACAGGCTCGATTAATTTACGAATCGGGCAAGCAGGCACCGACTTTTATAGCAGTTTTCGAGACTTTCTTGACCCGGAGCTACTAGACGAAGGCACTACAGTTGATGCTGATGCCGCTGTGTTTGCCATTGGAGCGATTGGGGACTGGTTGTTTACGGGGGCTTACAACAGCGATCGCCCGCTCAACGAGACTTGCGATGGCACCACCCGCCTGTTTCGGGATGTGCAGTTTTGCGATCAAACCTATCCCGTCTACGGCGATAGCTCAACTTCAGAGTACTTAACCCCTTCCATTGACAGCGTTTATCTGCGGTTTGAGCGCACCTCCCTTGTACCGGGAGCCGAGCCCGACTATGGCATGTGGGGAGATTACAACACCCAAGAATTTTCGCGATCGTCGCAGCTTTACACCGCTACCACTCGCCAGCTACACGGGTTTAAGGGCAACTACAACCTGGGTGACCTGCAAGCGACCCTGATGTATGGCAACAACATCCAGGGGTTTCAGCGTGACACGATTGCTCCTGATGGCACTAGCGGCTATTACTTTCTCTCACGGCGCTTAGTGGTGCCTGGAAGCGAAATCGTCGCGATCGAGCTAGAAGAGTTAAATCGCCCCGGCACGGTACTAGAGCGGAAAATTCTTAACCGTGGCCTCGATTATGAAATTGACTATGACCGAGGCTCAATTCTGTTTCGACGACCGCTGTTGGGCATTGAGCTTGATCCGTTTGGCAATACGTTGGTGCGACGGATTGTGGCTACATACCAAAATGAAAGCACAGGTGGAGATGCCGATCTCTATGCGGGGCGGTTGCAGTATAACTTCTCTCAAGAGTTCGATCGCGAGAGTTGGGCAGCCGTTAGCTATCTGCGAGAAGACCAAGGCGCGAGAGACTACGAGCTATACGGGTTAGATTTCCTGTTTCCCATTGGCAACGAAGGGCAGTTGGTGGGCGAAGTGGCTCGCTCTAGCAATGACTCGATCTTTTTGGGCAATACTACAGGCTCGGCTTATCGCTTAGAACTCACAACCAAACTCAGCTCTGCGATCGCCGCCCAAGCTTACTATCGCTCAGTTGATGAGGGCTTTGCCAACAACGCCACCT
>CBIHQL010000157.1:0-8436 GCA_966211855.1 uncultured bacterium | reverse complement strand
AACTGTATGCCGCGATCGCTCGTCCTACGGCACTGAAGACCCTTTGCCCTAGCATGGTTGCCTACGACCTCTATAGTGATTGGGCTTACGAAAACGGCGCTTTTTGTCTACAAGCCAATCTCGGTTGGGCAATCCAACTTGCTGCTGAAACGGCTCGATTACGAGGTGATGCAGCAGCGTTTCAAAAGCTATATGCAGCCTCCCGCCAATTACCCCTCACCGACTCGATCCCCGCTCGCCCCGATATCTTAAAAGATTTAGCACCGGATTCTTTTTACCATACATGGCTCGATCATCCAGAGCCAGATGAGTATTGGGCTGAGCTTTCTCCTAAAACCTACTGGGCAGATATTGACTTGCCGATGCTGCATATTGGTGGCTGGTTTGATCCGTATCTGCGCGGCACGCTGAACCTATATCGTGAAATGGCGAACCGTAGTGCTCACCCGCAGCATTTAATTGTCGGGCCGTGGGCGCATTTACCGTGGGGACGCAAGTTGGGCGCGATCGATTATGGTTCTGATGCCAGCAGTTTTGTTGATCAACTGCAAATTCGCTGGTTTGACCACTTTCTCAAAGGCATTGATACGGGGTTACTCGAAGAACTTCCCCTGCACTTGTTTGAAATGGGCAGTCATAAGTGGCGCTATTTAGAGTGCTGGCCCGAAACGTCGATGCAACCTTACTACCTCGGCACGAATGGTTTAGCGAGCATTAGCGATCGCGCCGGAACTCTATCACCTCACCCCACTTCATCCGCTGGTGCAGATACATTTGTGCATGATCCTTGGCGACCTGTCCCGGCTTTAGGAGGCCACGCCACGATTCCTGCAGGTGCTTGCGATCGCTCCACTCTAGATTGCCGCACCGATATTGTCACCTACACTTCAGAGCCGTTGACTGAAGATTTGCACTTGGTGGGTGAGGCGATCGTTGAGGTAAATTGTAATGCTGATACCCCTAGCTTTGACTTGTGTGTAGTGCTGTCAGAGGTCAAGCCCGATGGTAGTGTCTACAACTTCACCCAAGGCTATGTTCGTGTCCGACCTGGTCAGACGACTATGCCATTAGCGATTCCCTTACAAGCCACTTGTATTTGTATTTCTCAAGGTTATGCTCTGCGGTTGAGTTTGAGCGCTGCTTGTTTCCCGGCTTATCCTGTCAATCCGGTTACTGGAGCGCTGCCTGCTGACACTCGCTTAATTGATTCCCAAGTTATTACCGTGACAATTCACTGCGGAGATCAGCAGGTGTTGGGGGCGGAATCCTTGATCTCAAAAGTTTTGCTGCCAATTCAACTTTGATAAGCCCAGAAACTCGAACAGCGCTATTAGAAATGCCCCCCAAGGGTACTGTTGGCAGAGAAATGTTTTGCCACGATCGAATCACTGTTGAGCGAGAAAGCCGGATAGGTTTGTCAGTTCAGCGGTCAATTCTCAACTCAGCCCTACAGATTAGAGGGGTGGTTCCGTACCATACCCTCTCTTTATGTATCGTAGGATGCAGCGATCGCCCTTCACAAAGTCGCCCAATTGCATGAAGGCACTCTCCAAATCCGTTGCATAAAATAGTTAGCGTTCTAAGATAAGTAAATGCGAGTTAGACAATGGTAATGTTGCCATGGGTTATTTTCGCCTTTTGACCACGGTGCTGGGCTTGTTTCTGCTCACAGTCGTGTTTTGCAGTTTGCTTAGTTTTCTGGGATCTTTCAGCCCAATCCTGACCTTTGTTGTATTCTTGCTGGGTTTCTTAGTAATCGGGTTAGGTGGTTTTGCCGCGATCGATAATATGTAGCGTTGGGTAAGGTTACCGCGATCGCAGTTGAATCTCTGGTTTAGAGTGACAGGTGGAGTTGGGAGCCTGCCTCTGTTTTATGAACTTCAATCCGCGCTTGGAAAGATTCTTTGAGGTGCGGCATGTGCGTCACGGTCAAGATGCAAGAGAAGTCGGGCGCGATCGCATTAATCGCAGCAATCAGGCGATCGCAACCTTCCGCGTCTTGAGTGCCAAAGCCTTCATCGACAATCAACATCTGCAACGAAGTTCCGGCACGTTGAGCTAGGAGTTTTGCTAAAGCCAATCGAATCGCAAAGTTGACTCGAAACGCTTCGCCGCCAGAATAGGTTTCGTAAGGACGAGTGCCGCGAGCATCGGCAATCAAAATATCGAGAGTATCAATCAGCTTAGAATTGGCTTTGCTGCCTCTTCCCCGTCCGGCTCGCTGCGTCACAAACTGCACATGCAACTGGTTCGCACTCAACCGCGCCAAGATTTGGTTGGTTTCGGCTTCAAGTTGTGGCAAGACGTTTTCAATCATCAACGCCTGAATGCCGTTTTTGCCAAAGGCTTGCGAGAGTTCGTGATAAACCCGATGTTGACGACGGGCAGCTTGGAGTTGGTCTTTCTGCGATTCGGCTTGAGACTGCAACGTATCGAGAGATTGAATTTGTTGCTGCAAGCGACCTAAGCGAGCCAATTGCTGATCGAGTTGCGATCGCTGCCGTTGGAGTTGTTGCTCTAATTGGCGAATCGTCTCGGTCGGGTCGGGTGTTTCGGCTAGCGTTTGCACCAAGGTTGTCAGTTGAGCTTGCACCTGCTGGAGAGCTTGCGATCGCCCTTGAATCAGTTCTGTTAACTCGACAATGCGTTGCTGGACTTGTGGATACTGCTGCTGAGCCTGTTGCAACTCTTGATAACGCAACTGAGATGCCTGACTTTTGCGGAGTTGGACGCGGAGGGTGTTGTGCTGATCGAGGTCGTAACCAATCTCAGCGATCGCTTGCTCTAGTTGGGCGATCGCTTGCTGTAGGGGTGAGTTGGTTTGCAGTTGCTCAATCTGGTGCTGCCAACTAGCGATTTCGGCTTGTAGTTCTGGTTGGCGGGTATTGAGATGAGCTTGTCGGCGTTGCGCTTGTTTGATTTCGGCTTGCTTAATTTCTGCCCAGCGCCACCGTTCGGCTTCTCCTTTGGCGATCGCATGGTCGCGATCGTCGTAATTCAGTTGTTGCAGCGTTTGGTTGAGCACAGCCAATTCTGCTTGTACCTCGGTCGCGTAGTTGCTCGTCTCTAAGGCTTGTTGCAGATGCGTTTGTTCTGCTAAGACCTGCTGCAATTGGCTCTGCATTTCTTGAATGCTTTGTAATTGCTCTTGCAGTTGGCCTCGGCGCTCTAGCAAATTGCTGTACTCATGTAGTTCGCGATCGAGTTCTCGGTATTCTTGCCGCAATACTTGAATTTCGCGGTCAGAAACAGTCAATTGCTCTCGCACTACCCAAAGCTGATCAATGATTTCTTGATGTTGGGTTTGGTGCTTGTGTTGGACGAGTTCCCAGTGGTGTTCATCGAGTGGGCGATCGCACAAGGGGCAAGCGGCATCAGGCTGTTGCAGTAGGTGAATTTTATTTTCTAGATCACTCAGTTCGGTTTCATAATCACGCTGATGTACCTGCAACCGTTCTAAAAAGTTGCGCCGCTCTAACCCCTTTTCGCGCACTCGCTGCTGATAAACCTGACGTTTTTCTAGGTAGGTAATTTGAGCTTCGACATCTGCGATCGCTTGGGCTAGATTGGCCTGCCGACTTTGCTGACTTTGCAGTTGCCGAGCGGTGGTTTGCAGTTCTTCGAGCCGAGCCGTGAGCCGATCTTGGGCGCGATCGATTTGGCTTTGTAGTTGCAGTTGTCGCTGTACTAAGGGTGCGACTCTAGTTTGCAGTTGGTCTAGCTCGGTGACCCGTGCCCGCGATCGCCGCAGTTGCTCCATTGCCTGCTCGACATCTGCGGTTTTCGCCAAAATCTGCTGCACATCTTGCTCTTGCTGCACCAGGGCTTCGAGCTGCGCTTGGGTTTTGCGTAGGCGATCGGTGAGGTCGTTGAGTTGCTGGGCTTGTTGCTGCTGAAGATGCTGCCGTTGGGTTTGGGCTGCCTGATGCGCCTGGAACTTAGTAGATAACTCTTCTTCTTGAGCTTGCAACTGCTGAAATTGGGCGTATTCCGCCGCGATCGCCTCTGCTTGATGTAACAACGCCACCAACGCTTGCTCGTGGTTTTGGGCGCTGGCGAGGTCTTGCTGCAACCGCTTGTAGTCTTGGCTGAGATTACGCTGCTGTTGCTGTGCCCAAGTTAGTTCTTGCTCCCAAGTGTGGCGCTGGTGCTGAATGGCTTGCCAATGCTGGAGTTGATTGTGCTGCTCAGCTTGTTGAGCTTGCATTGCTTCTAAGTCGGCTTCTAAACCCGCTTGCTCTTCAGCGATCGCTTCTCGCTGTTGCAGTTGCCCGTCAATTGCCTGCAAACTCCGGTCTAGTAAGTCAATTTGACCCTTGGCTTGCCGCGATAGATCTTTAGCTTGCTCAGCCAACTCATCATATTGATCTAACTTCAGCAAATCAGCCAAAATCTGCTTGCGTTCGCTGGGGCGCTTCAGCATAAATTCGTCGGCGCGTCCCTGCCGCAAATAAGCCGAGTTGACGAACGTCTCATAGTCGAGCTTGAGGTGCTCTAAGATCAACTGCTGCGTGGCTCGCATCCCCCGCTCCGTCAGAGGTCGAAAGGCTGGTAACCCACCATTTCCATTGGCTGAGACAGTCGCTACCTGAAACTCCAAAGAACTGGCCTGCCCTCGCAACCGCGTCCGAATCACCCGATAAATCTGCTGATGACTGCGAAAAATAAAATCCACCTGGGCTTCTTTAGTGCCGATGTGAATGATGTCATCTTCAGAAGTGGCTCGCCCCTGCCCCCACAACACCCAAGCGATCGCCTCTAGCAGCGACGACTTCCCGGCTCCATTTGGCCCACACACACACGCCGTATGGAGGCCACGAAAATCTAATGTCGCCTCACGGTAACTCAAAAAATTTTTCAGCGTTAGTTGCAACGGAATCATGCGGTAACCAAGTCAACCCCGATTCTGTCAAAATCTCTCGGTTTTGGGTTCACAGTACGTTTGAACTGTCTCATAGTCTAACGGTTGTAGCAGGGTTTCAGGCTACTTCTGGCGATTTCAGGAATGAATTCTTTACCCCCACCCTGAAGCAGGCCAGTCACCGCAGGAGATAGTACTGGAACACTTCCGGTCACAACGACTACCAGGGGTCTTGAGGAGTGATCCCAAAAATCTTTAGGCGATCGCAACCAATTTGCCCGCTCCTACGTCAATAATTTCAGAATGTCAAATGTCAGCTTTAGCCAGAAATCAGGAGATTTTTGGTTTTTTGACTTTGAAACCAGCGAATTTATGCCTCTAGATAGTTTTAGGAACAAATTAGCTCCCCTAAGGTCTAGTTGTTTAAGATAACGGATTTGCTTCTTGATTTTTTGGAGAACGCCTCAATATGTCTAGCTTCCACCGTTGGCAATCTGGTACTGCTGCACTTTTAGCACTCACCACCGTTGCAGGTGCCTCTGCGCCACTCGTGATGATGATGCCTGCCCAAGCTCAAACCACCAGTTTCTCAGATGTGTCTTCGAGCTACTGGGCTGCTGGCTTTATTAGTGAATTGGCTCAGCGTGATGTTATCGCTGGTTTCCCCGATGGCACCTTCCGCCCCAATGACCCTGTGACTCGCGCTCAGTTTGCGGCGATGATTCGCAAAGCCTTTAACCGTCCTCAAGAGCGTTCGGCGATTAACTTTGTTGATGTCTCGCAAAATTACTGGGCTTACACAGCCATTCAAGAAGCCTATACCACGGGTTTCTTAGCAGGCTATCCCGGCAACGTGTTCAACCCCAACCAAAACATTCCTCGCGTACAAGTTTTGGTATCTCTTGCCAATGGGCTTGATTACTCGGTTAACACGTCAGTTGAAACCATCCTGCAACAGTACTACAGCGATGCAGCAGATGTTCCTAGCTATGCTCGCAGTAGCGTGGCCTCTGCAACCGACGAGCAGATTGTAGTTAACTACCCCAACGTTAGAACTCTGA
The DNA here is from genome assembly GCA_966211855.1 of uncultured bacterium. Taxonomy (GTDB): domain Bacteria; phylum Cyanobacteriota; class Cyanobacteriia; order FACHB-46; family FACHB-46; genus CBIHQL01. The sequence continues at coordinate 2,514 of CBIHQL010000157.1, read as the reverse complement.
ACCCGAACCGAGCTGCAACTCGGGCGGAAGTAGCAGCATTTATCTATCAAGCGCTAGTTAGTTCTGGTCAGGCTGATGCGATTTCCTCGCCCTACATCGTGGGTCAGCGTCCTCCTGTCAACACCCCGACTCAAGTGAGAATTCCTTCGGGCACCACGATCCCTGTGAAGTATGACCAAGCAGAGAAAATTTTGGTGACTCCCGATGAAACGGCACCGTTGACGCTGACTGTTGCGCAGAACATCACGACTTCGCAAGGGACTGTGTTGATCCCCGCAGGTAGCCAGGTAGTGGGTGAATTGCGTCCGGCTGAAGGTGGCTCTCAGTTTGTAGCGAGAGAACTAGTCTTAACCAGTGGTCAACGCATTACTTTGGATGCTGAGTCGGAAGTGATTACCGCGACAGAGACCATTCGTAAGGGTGCGAGCACAGGCACCGTCTTGAAAGATGCGGCTTTGGGCGCGGCGGCAGCGGCTGGTGTGGCGGCTGTGACGGGTGACCGAGCGATCGCTACAGAAGAAGTGTTAGGTGGCGCTGGTATCGGTGCGCTGATCGGTCTGTTCTTGGGTCGTGACAGTGTGACTCTCATCCGCATTGACCCCAACCAAGACTTGAACCTCACTTTAGGGTCTGATTTAGTCTTGCAAACCAGCAACAATCAATAAGCCATTGGGCTAGCTGTGTGAATTAATTGATAGGCGATCGCGATTCCTCAAGAGTTGCGATCGCTTTTTGCTGTCTACGCTCAAATCTAGGGTTCATCCACTGCCAAAGGTAACCAAACAACAAAAGCGGTTCCTGGACCTAGAGCTTCTGTCGCTTGAGGGGCAGCACCTACCAAGGGATTTTGCCACGCTGGACTGAAGACTTGAATTTCGCCTTGCATTTGTTTAATTAAGTCTTGGGCGATCGCTAGCCCTAAGCCAGTGCCAGGGATGGCTGTATTGGCCTGCACACCGCGATAGTGACGCTCAAAAACATGTTGCAAATCTTGTGGTGGAATTCCCGGCCCAGTATCCCAAACTGCGACACCCAATTGAGGCTGAGCTTGACCCTCTGTAGGCCAAAGACGCTGAAATCCTGCTTGGATATAAACTTGACCGCCCGCAGGTGTGTACTTCAGGGCGTTATCAATCAAATTGCTCAGCACTTCTCGCAAGCCTTGTCTGTCTATAGCGACGGGTGGTAGTGGTGCAGGAATTTCGGCATAAAGCTGAATCTGGCGTTCTTGAGCGATCGCTTCTGCTGAATCTATCAGTGGCTCCAGAATGGTCGCAATATCACAAGCTGCAATAGTTAACTGAGCCCCACCCAAAAAACCTGCACCCGGTAGTAACGGGATTGGGGGTGACTCTATTCTCGCTGCCTCAGGGTTTGGCTCAGTCGTTGAGGGTTGTGTCGCAGGTTGGAGCGCAAAGGGTGCCCGCTCGGTTCGACCCAAGTCTACAGCTTGATCAATCTGTTTCAATAGCTCTTGCAAGCGATCGCTCTCTCGCACCATACTCGCCGCCACATCTCGATTGGGGTCACCGCTACCGAGTCGCCGCAGCAGCAACTTACCAAAGGTTCGTAGAGCGGTGAGTGGGTTGCGAAACTGGTGCAATAAGTTATCAAAAATACGATGCTGTTGGGCTTGCAAGAGGTGTTGCTGCCGCCGTTCTTGCTCTAGCCATTGACCGCGTTGGTCGAGCAAACAAGCGATCGCTAAGGTACTGGCTACTTGCTCAATTTGCTCATGTTCATGTTCATTCCAGGGGCGATCTTCCCGCGCGGTCACCAGCAATCCCATCACAACTCCCTCATGCACTAAAGGCACAACAAGCTGCTGAGATTGCCGTTCAAAGGTGTTTGCTGTGGTTGCGACCTCATTATCGTCACCGTAATCGAGCAAAGTTTCCCAAACCAGCTCACTGCTGTTGCCATTTGTAGCGGTCGTATCTCCCAAGAGCAGTCGCGGTCTTTGTCCTGCTGCTCCAGTTTCTGCCGGTAGCAAAGTGAGAAAATGTTCTTCATCCCAAAGCGCCGCCGTTTCGGGGTAAGCTACTACAGGCGTTAGCTTGGCCTCTTCTCCCTCGTTTAACTCTTCGGTTAAATAGACAACGCTCAGAGAAGCACCTAGCCCTTGAGTCAACAGCGTGACTTGAGCACGACAGAGGGCAACAAATTCTGAACTGGCAGGCATCAACATGCAGGTTTTTGCAGGTCTGAAGGTCAACTCAGGTGCCTAAAGCTGGGGCTATCGGGGATCACCTGTTTATGATCATGATGCACCTTCTGGACGATCCCTCCTCCATTTCAGAGAAAGTAATCTCGATACATCGAGAAGATTATTAATCTATATTAAATTTTGTTAAGCAATATTGACTTAACTCTGTCTTAAGAACTAACCCTTAAGGCTTACCTAGCCTACTCTTCAGCAATCCTTAGACTTTTGTATCTACAAATTAAAAGAAGTTGAATTTTTGAACTCAAGCCGATATACTTGCGTCGGTTTTGTAACTATCACTACACCTG
>CBIHQL010000156.1:0-8490 GCA_966211855.1 uncultured bacterium | reverse complement strand
CCAGGAGATGGGGTTAAACTCCTTCCGCTTGGGCATAGAGTGGGCACGCGTTCAACCTTGTAGCGATCGCCGCTCGCGCACCGTGCCTCCTTTTGATTTTCAAGCGATCGCTGACTATGCCGATCGTCTAGCTGCTTGTCGCCGTTACGGTTTAGAGCCAATTGTCACGCTCCATCATTTTACCCATCCGGCTTGGCTTGGGTTAGATGCTTGGCTATCAGACGCAACGATTGACCACTTTATTGAGTATGTCAAAGTCACAGTTACAGAGATCAATCGTCGCTTAGTCGATCATCATCACGTTGCACCGATTCATTGGTATATCACAATCAATGAACCGAATATTTTAGTCTCCAACACTTATGTAAGTCGGCAGTTTCCGGCAGGCTCTGCGGTCGGTGTTAACACAGTGCTTCAAGCTTACAATCACTTGTTAGCAGCGCATGTGCGAGCTTATAACTGCATTCATGACATCTATGAAGATGCCAATTGGTCAACGCCCAAAGTCACCCTCAATACCTATTGCAGCGATCTCTATTGGTCAGAAAAAGTGATTTGGGATTTGTTAGATTTGCGGCGACACGAAATTAAACCGCGAGTCATTCGAGAGCATATTCATGACAAAGCTAATCAATTAGAGGCAGCTCTACGATCTAGCAAGCTCTCCTTTTATCGAGACATTCCCTATCAGCTAGGCCGCCTCACCCACTGGCTCACTAACCGTCTGGGATATCGCTGGTTTGATCTGGCCCAACTAGATCTGTTCTTACAAGAGCTGGAATTTTCTCCTCGTGACAACGTGATCGATTATTTAGCGATCGATTACTATGACCCGTTTATTGCCCATATTTTCCGATTGCCCGCCTTTACTGATTTTGAGTTTAAAACTAAAGGTTGGCGAGCTTGGTTGATGAGCGGCATCACGAGCAAATGGTGGGATTGGCGAAGTCTACCAGAAGGGCTGCATTTCTTCTGTAAGTACTATTCTCAAGATTTAGGCGATCGCCCGATTTTGATTGCTGAGAATGGGATGGCGCTCCGTCGCAAACCAGATAATAGCGTCGCCACCCACCGTAACGATCAAATGCGCCGCAGTCAGTTTCTGGAGGCACATATTCAACAAATCCGGCGGTTGGTGCAAGAGTCTGTCCCGATGTTGGGATACATGCACTGGTCACTGACTGATAACTATGAGTGGGGTTCTTATACGCCTCGGTTTGGTCTATTCACAATCGACTTCGCCCACGGTAGCGATCGCTTAGCCGTAGATCACCTCGGAGATAGTCCTGCCCAGACCTATGCCAAGCTGATCCGAGAAGGGGTTCATTAGCACTAGATCCTCCCAACGTGGACTTTAGCGATCGCCAATTACCGTCAGATATTGCGGTGGCACTGCATCTACTAACCAAACTCCATTGTCTGAGCAGTAGAAGGTAAAACCTGCTTGAGACATGGCATCAGCAGCGATCGCAAACACAACAGGCCGCCCATGCCGTGAACCCACTTTGTGAGCAGTGTCTATATCTTGTGACAAATGCACATGATGCCGAGACATCTTCATGAGTCCCAACTCTAAAATTGCTGGCACAGATTTCTCACCAGTGCCGTGATAGAGCACCTCTGGTGGAGTTTGCGGTTCTAGTTGTAAATCAATTTCGACACTATGCCCTTGATTGGCGCGGATACGAGTTTTAGTCTCATCAAACGAGAACCGCTGTTTATCACTGCTAGCGACTACTGCCTCTAGCTCCGCACGAGTTAAAGGAAACTGATGGGCAGCACAAGCAGACATCAACTCATCAACGCCCACCCAACCGCCAGGAGCGAGGGTCAGTCCAAGGCGATCGGGGGCATGTCGTAAATGCTTACTGAGATATTTGCTAATCTTGACCTGACGTTCCTTTTCCATCTTCTTCTCCTCTATTCTTACTCGCCATACCTGGAAACTTTGACACTGACAACTGCCTCAGTCGTCATGAGAGACTTCGTTAGTCAGTTGATGCACAGTCTACTTATGCGGCCCAATAGATATTTTTTGTAGCCCCTTGAATTCCTTGAGGCAAATTCGTTTCAGGGTCTACTTGCCCTTGGAATCTTTCACCATAGTATGCAGCCTCGACCGTAATCTTGCCAAGAATATGACGGTTGAACTCTTCCAGTTCTTCAGCAGGCACCCACAGTTCTTTGTAAAGCTGACCGCCTACAGTCTGTACCTCAAATTGCTGCACATATTCATCTGCCACCTCAAACTGAGTCACAAAGCCAGCAAAGCTATTACTCTGTGTGTTCCATCTTTCAGCAATTTGCGCTGCATACTCAAAATTGAGAACCGGATAAAAAATAGGCTGCTCAGGCAATCGGGGAGGAAATGCCCGAAAGTCACTTTGAGCAATCAGCTCCAGTTCTCTAGCTCCAACAGGACGGTACAGTAGCATAGCTTTGTGAGGTAGTAACTGACCACTACGGCCTGAATAGCGATCGCCTATAATTTATACACAATCATAATACATCATACTACATGTTGTCATTGATACTAAGCTTTTATTCCCAAAGAGGAGGCGATCGCCCATTCTGGATGTTATATTTCACTAACTCAGCCAGGCATTCTTACCTTTACTGTTGCGATCGCGTTAGAGCAAAAACTCCCAAGAATATTCTCGTTGTTTAGAGAAGAAATTTTACATCTGGTAGCTACTGCTAAGAGATTCATGGTAGTTTTTCGGAAAAGCTTCCTAACTACTGGGTATGAAACCTTTACAGTAACTCTCTTCATTTATGTTCAGTAAGCTTGAGCAACTGGTTATGGTGCGACCAACACGAAAGCTTCCTTTCCAGTTGCTTATGAAGCAGCCTAGACGTTTATCGCTGCGAGGACTCCTGATTGTTCCGTTCATCTTGCAACTGACCACAACCGTTGGTTTGGTAGGCTACTGGTCATTTCGTAATGGTCAACAAGCAGTCAACGAATTGGTGATTAATCTACAAAATCAGGCGAGTCAGCGGATTGATCAACATCTTGATTACTACATCTCCTCAGCTCGGCGGTTAAACGACATTAATGCTACAGCTATTAGTTCTGGCTTAATAGATCCTCAAAACCAAGATAGTTTAGGGCGCTTCTTTTGGAAACAAGCCAAACTGTATCAAGTCGGCTATATCCTTTTTGGAAGCACAACTGGAGAATATGTAGATGTTGGCAGACCTCTAACTTATTCACTAGAGCTAATTACCGAGCGCATCGATGCTCAGCACTATGGCAATCATCGGCTTTATATCTACGAGCCTGATGCTCAAGGTAATCGTCGTAGATTTATAGAATCAGGAGACCCGTATCCTTTTCAAAAAGAGGCTTGGTATATCAAGGCAATACAAACCAAGAAACCACAATGGACATCTGTTTATACCTGGCAAAGCTTGGCAGCCAATCCTTTAGCCATTGCCATTACTAGCCCAGTTTATGACAAGAACAAAAAACTGATCGGGGCGATCGCAGTTGAGCAGCGTTTATCTCAAATTAGCGATTTTCTCAAGCGGCTCAAAGTTAGTGCTTCGGCAAGCATCTTCATTCTGGAACGAGATGGACAGATGATTGCCAGTTCCGGTGTGATACCACCCTTCCAAGTTGTTAATAAAACGCCCATTCGTCTTAAAGCGGTCGATAGCCCTGATGCACTCGTTCAAGCGACTGCGCGATCGCTCACTCAGAAATTTGGCAACATAAGTACTATTTCACATCGGCAACAGTTAAAGTTGGTACTACAAAATCAACTTCACTTTGTACAGATTACACCCTGGCAAGATGAGTTGGGTTTAGATTGGCTCGTGGTCGTAGTGATACCAGAGTCAGATTTTATGCAGCAGATCAATATCAACACTCGTCATACTGTTTTGCTTTGTACTATGGCCTTGATCGTTGCCATTCTAGTTGGCATTCTCACAGCTAACAAAATTACAGAACCAATTCTCCAAATCAGTGCTTCTGCTAAAGCGATCGCAGACGGCAAGTTAACTCAAACTGTGAAGACAGAAGGAGTCAATGAGTTAGATCTACTGAGTCAGTCTTTTAATCGTATGGCGGAGCAGTTACAGCAATCTTTTACAGCTTTAGAAGATGCTAACTATGTCTTGGAGCGGCGGGTAGAAGAACGTACAACCGAACTCAAAAAGGCCAACCGAGAGTTAAAGCGCCTCTCCCAGATTGATGGATTAACTCAAATCGCCAATCGCCGTCATTTTGACCAATACTTGGCTCAAGAGTGGCACCGCTTGCAAAGAGAACAGCAATCGCTATCCCTCATTCTTTGTGATGTAGACTTTTTCAAAAATTACAACGATCTCTACGGTCACCAAAAAGGAGATGACTGCTTACGCTGTGTGGCTCAGCTCTTGCAGCAGGCCGTGAAGCGTCCAGCCGATTTAGTCACTCGTTATGGAGGTGATGAATTTGCTCTGATTTTGCCATCTACAAACCTACAGGGAGCGATCGCAATTGCGCAATCGATTCAGCAAGAAGTTTACTCGGCCCAAATTCTCCATGCAGCCTCAGAGGTCAGCCAATTTCTCACACTCAGCTTAGGCATAGTGAGTACAATCCCCAATAGCACCGTCTCTCTAGAGCAGTTAATTGCCACAGCAGACGCAGCTCTTTATGAAGCCAAACACCAAGGCCGCGATCGCTACATCTCGCGCTCTATTAATTAGCCAATCGGTTGACTTCTCTAGTTACTACTCCTCACTCTCCTAGCAATGCGATCGTACTCAGTAACTGCCCTCTAGCATGCTCATTTCAGGCACTCCCGATTTATAACCTGTACTGTCTTAAAGAAGTACTGACTTTCTTCTGACCTTCTGCCGACTTTTTAGCAACTGCCAGACCCGAACTCAGCAGACTAGATTGTTTACAAGTCATTCTGGATTTCCAAAAGGCTAAGAAAACGCCTGAGATCACGAGATGAGCAATGTTCCTAAGTAACGGCGCGAGAGGTATAAATTTATGAAATTTTTACAGTGAAAATACGGAATAAGGGTGAGTTTGGGGGAACATTTCTAGAGGTAGTTATAAGACAGAGCTTTGATGGGTGGTTATCTACCGAACCTTAACAAGGGTTTGTAATATCCCAAGCAGTTTCCCTCGGAGTTGAGCACTGCTTTTTCAACAATTTTAGGAAAGACTATCGATGCGAACAGTTCAACAGGTCATTCAAGAGCAAGCTGCAAAAAATATTGCTGACACTTCAGAGGTAAAGCCTCTGAGCTTACAAATCATTGCTGAGATGAATCTTCTGATCCCAAATGTTTTAGTCAGTGCTGACGATCTCAATGTTGAGGTCAGTGCCTCTGTTAATCTATTTCTCCAACCAGCAGCGAAGGAAGCGCTACGACGGGCAATTAAGGCTCGTGGTGGCAAAGTACTCAGCATCAACTCTGCTTATCGCACTGTTGCTCAACAGCATATGCTCCGTACGTTTTATGAAATGGGAGCCAGCGGCATCAGCCTCGCTGCTAGACCAGGGTTGAGCAACCATGAAGATGGTCTGGCTTTAGATATCTCAGTCGCAACTCCAGATAACCCAGATAAGGATGCAAACTTTGTCGCTTGGCGATCGGCCCTAGAAGCCGAAGGATGGGATTGGCTGGGGCCACAAGATCCCTTTCATTTTACTTATGTAGGCACAGGCGTCCGAGATGACATTGGTGATATCGGCGTTACAGCTTTCCAGAAACTCTGGAACAAGCAAAACCCGAGTGATCAGATTACAGCAGATAGTTTGTTTGGGCCGCAAACTGCTGCTCGGATGAATCAATCCCCAGCAGAAGGCTTTAAGACCACTCGGCTCCTCAAGCTAGTCACACCCAATCTCCAGGGTGAGGATGTCCGTAAGGTGCAACAGGCACTCGTCAATGCTGGCTTTCTCAATAGCACCCAAGTCAATGGCACCTACGATACAGCCACTGAAGTTGCTGTGAAGAATTTTCAAGATCAGAAAGGGTTAGGCAAAGACGGCATTGTAGGCCCGCAAACTCGTAAAGCTTTAGGTTTACCTGTCTAAGCACAGGCAATCTCAACCATTTCTCAACATAAGGATATTTCCAATGCCATTTACCGCTAAGGTGATTAAAACCAGCGAATGGGGTGCTCAGTCTCCTAAGCCGGGTTCTTTCCCGTTTTCCATCACGACTCCTCAGTACGTAATTGTTCATCACACGGCTAACAACAATCCTCCCAACGATCCATCCCAAAAAACTCTTGATGGAGCCAAGCAATTTGCTCGTGGCATCCAAAAAGATCATATGAGTAGAGGGTTCTCAGATTCCGGTCACAACTTCTTGAATACGACAGGAGGTTTTATTCTCGAAGGCCGTCATGGTACTCTGGATGCAGTTCTGAAAGGGCGCTGTGTTCAATCTGCTCATGCAGCTCAGGATTCTGGGAAGTTAGCGGGCGGCAACCAATCTCCTGGAATCGAGAATGAAGGTAACTTCATGACCTTTCAGATGGAGCAACAGCAGTGGGATAGCCTTGTAGAGCTATGTGCTTCTCTTTGCAGTTCTTGTAATATCAGCCCTGCAAACATTAGAGGACATCGAGATTTCAGCAGTACCCAATGTCCTGGTGATTGGTTGTATGGACAGCTGCCTCGCCTGCGCCAGGAAGTAGCTGACAAACTAGGGCTTCAAATCACTTCAGCGACTTTAAGCAATAACCCTACTAATCAAGTTCTCAAATTGGGTTCCAGCGGGCCAGAGGTGATGAAGCTACAGCAACTTCTGATTGCTCAGGGATTTAAGCCAGGAGCAGTCGATGGCATCTTTGGCGAAAATACTCATGTAGCTGTCATTGCTTTCCAAAAAAACTCCAACTTAACACCTGATGGGATTGTAGGCCCCAAAACCCGAAGTGCTCTGGGGTTGTAAATGCTCAACCAGCAACTAGCTTCTCTCAAAAATAGAGTTAAGGATACTGCTGAGTATCTAAAAACTCGCTGGATTCTGTATGGCGATCGCTTATCTTTCAATGTGAGCGATCGCCACAATTAACCAAGCAAGGCAGGAAGTAAACAATGAACATATTAACGAAAATTCTGGTTGGCATAATCGCACTCTTACACCTAGGCGTTCTGACCTTAGAGATGTTTCTTTGGTCTACTCCTCTAGTTCAAGATAAGTTTAGAGACTTCACACTAGAGGAATTGGCAGCGATTCTAGCTGCTAACCAGGGTCTCTACAATGGCTTCTTAGCGGCTGGTCTCGTTTGGGGACTCTTAGATAAACAAAAGTCCTTCTCAATTTGGGTGTTCTTTCTATCGTGTATTGCGATCGCAGGCATATATGGCAGTTTCAGTTTAGGGCGTCCGACTGCCGTTTTACTACAAACTATTCCTGCCGTGATTGCCTTGCTTCTTCTGGTTCTGACTCGCAAATCACACTCTCATCAATGATTTGCTAAAAAGAAATCCATTTGATGCCTCATCACTTACGAAAGTGTGAGTGAAATCATGTTCCTGCTAAACGTCAATTTTCTCAGGTTAAACGCATGCAATTGAAAGATTTGATCGAACACAATCAAGTAATTAACCTGACTACTTTAACGAGTGATAGAGACTTGGTTGGAGAAATTCAAACTCGACTGAGTTCTCTCGGATTTCTTGCAGGTGATTCTATTAGTAGCGGGATCGACCATATTTTTGGCCCAGTTACAAGAGCCGCTCTAGCAAATTTTTGTGAAACAGTTCATCTCAACAATATGAGTACTGGGCTGTTTGGCCCTACTTTTGCTCAAAAGTTGATCAATGCCCGCCCGCCAATCGTTGCAGCTGACTTAGCAACGTTAGGGGGAGTGCCTTCTAACTCTAATATCTTGTCCGTGGCGCTCAAGTTTACATTGTTATGGGAAGGAGGATTTGTAAACAATCCTATTGATCCGGGCGGAGCAACAAATAAAGGAATTACCCAGTTTACTTACGATACCTATCGGGTTAATAAACGTCTTCCTGCTCGTGACGTTGTAGATATTACCGAGGAAGAAGTAAATGATATTTACTACTCAATGTATTGGAAACCTTCGCAAGCAGAACTAGCAGTAGACCCTCTCGCTATTGTCCTTTTTGATACAGCAGTTAATTTTGGAGTCGGAGGAGCGATCGAATTCTTGCAAGAGGCTCTTGGAGTCGGCGCTGATGGAATTTTTGGCCCAACGACCAGAAATACGTTTCTTGCAAATAACAACAGAACAACAGCCGAAAAAATGATTGCGGGCAGAATTGCCTATCGCTATCAGAGAGTTAACGCAAATCCTAGCCAGGATGCTTTTCTAGAAGGATGGCTCAATCGGGATAACAACTTGAAAGATTACATTATTGGACTTGGATAACATATGGAGAATAGGGGATTCGAACCCCTGGCCTCTGCGGTGCGATCGCAGCGCGCTACCAACTGCGCTAATTCCCCAGGCAATATCTCGCCATTATAGCAAGAAATAGAAACAGGCTC
>CBIHQL010000155.1:0-8505 GCA_966211855.1 uncultured bacterium | reverse complement strand
AATCGGTTTGCGGGTGAGTAAGCCCAACGGTTTGACGATCAGTTCTTCGTCTTCTTTGAGTTCAACCTGGCTGGCTTGCTTTCCTTCGTTGAGAGCCGTGCTGAGCTTTTATAAAGCGCCGAGTTCAACTTGAGCTTCTTTGCTAGTACGGGCATTTTTACGGGTGCGTTCAATCCGTCGCTCGATTTGAAATAGATCAGATAGTGCGAGTTCCAGGTTGATCACTTCGATGTCACGGACTGGATCGACTGAGCCAGAGACGTGAATGATGTCGTCGTTCTCGAAACAGCGCACCACATGCACGATCGCATCGACTTCGCGAATGTTGGCGAGAAATTGGTTGCCCAACCCTTCCCCTTTGCTGGCACCTTTCACCAATCCGGCGATGTCTACAAACTCAACCCGTGTGGGCACAATTTCTGCCGAGCTAGAAATTTTGGCGAGCGCTTGCAGCCGTTCATCTGGCACCGCAACGACACCGACATTTGGCTCGATGGTGCAGAAAGGAAAGTTGGCAGCTTGGGCTTTGGCATTGGCGACCAAAGCATTGAATAAAGTTGATTTTCCGACGTTGGGCAGTCCAACAATCCCGGCTCTTAGCATGTCAGTTTGGTTGCGAGAGTAAACAATTCAGCAGATGGGCTGATATTGATTTTATTGTGGTTCTGGGATGGTTTGCGGAATTGGTGCCGGAACAGTCTGAGGAATTGGCGCAGGAACGGGTTCAGGTACAGGCCCAGGAATTGGCTCAGGTACAGGCCCAGGAACAGGTTCTGGAATCATCGGACCGGGATCTGGTTGAAGGGGGCCAGGGCCAGGAGTAGGGATCTGGGGTTCGGGAATGCTAATCATGTACATGGTTTTGTGCTCTGTAGTGACGCTTCTACCGTAGAAGGCGATCGCGCGACTGCCATCCCCCATAGGTAACGACCTTGTAGGGGCGGTAGGGGCGAAGCATTCAGCAATTACGATCATGAAGGAGCCGTAAATCTCTAACTGAATGCTTCGCCCAGTGCAGAGAGGTTGACGCTTAGCCAGTTACTCCTAATCAAGGGCAAAGCATTTGGAGTAAGCACTAATGGTTTTTGATTACACTCTTGCCCAAATGCTTTGCCCCTACAGGGATTGAAAATCCGTGAATTCTATCAATCCACAAAACCAAACGCCTTTGCTCGATGCTTTGCGGCATTGTGCTCAACGACCTAATACGCCTTTTTATGCACCAGGTCATAAACGTGGGCAGGGGATTCCCGCTCAGCTTTCGGATCTGCTAGGGACAGAAGTTTTTCGAGCTGATTTGCCGGAGTTGGTGGAATTAGATAATTTGTTCGCGCCCCAAGGCCCCATCCAAGCCGCGCAAGAGTTAGCAGCACAAGCTTTTGGAGCGGAGCAAACGTGGTTTTTGGCGAATGGTTCGACGAGTGGGGTGATTGCCGCGATTTTGGCGACTTGTAATCCGGGCGATCGCATTATTTTGCCCCGCAATGTTCACCAGTCGGCAATTTCAGGTTTGATTCTCTCCGGAGCGATTCCAGTTTTTGTGGAGCCAGAGTACGACCCTGTTTTGGATTTGGTGCATAGCATTACTCCTACTGGCGTGTCGGCTGCTCTAGTGCAATATCCCGATGCGAAAGCGGTGTTGATGGTTTATCCGACTTATTACGGGGTGTGCGGTGATGTGCAGGCGATCGCTCAACTCGCCCACGCTCACAGTATTCCTCTATTAGTCGATGAAGCCCACGGGCCGCACTTTGCCTTTCATCCCGATTTGCCGACTCCGGCTTTGGTGGCTGGGGCTGATTTGGCAGTGCAGTCGATTCACAAAGTCTTATCAGCGATGACCCAAGCGGCGATGTTGCATGTCCAGGGAGAACGGGTGGATCGAGATCGCCTGACTAAAGCCTTGCAACTCGTCCAATCAACCAGTCCCAACTATTTATTACTGGCTTCGCTAGATGCGGCTCGTCAGCAGATGGCAACGCAAGGTCATGATTTGATGACGCGAACTTTGCAACTGGCAGACCTGGCGAGAACTGAGATTAGTCAAATTCCCGGACTATCAGTTTTACAACCAGAGCAGGCAGGTTCTCTCGGATTTATAGAACTCGATCGCACCCGCTTAACGGTGACGGTCTCGGGTCTGGGGTTGACTGGTTTTGAAGCTGACGAAATTCTCAACGGAGAATTTGGCGTGACCGCTGAACTCCCCTCTCTACAACACCTCACCTTCATCATTAGCTTGGGAAACACCGAAGCAGATATTCAACAGTTAGTGCTGGCGTTTGAATCGTTGGTAGAACGGCATCATGGTTCTTTACCGAAAAATATTGTAGGGGCGAACGGCCGTTCGCCCCTACCCGATGTGGTTATGTCGCCGCGTGATGCCTGGTTCGCTCCCACCGCAACCGTCCCGATCGCCCAAGCTGTGAATCGAATTAGTGCCGAGCTGGTTTGCCCCTATCCGCCCGGAATCCCTGTGCTGGTGCCAGGGGAAGCGATCGCCCCAGAATCAATCGACTATCTGCAACAAGTGCTTGGAGCGGGAGGTTTCATTACGGGTTGTGCCGATCCGAGTCTCGAAACGCTTAAGGTTGTGCGACATTAAAGACGCAGCATTTAACGTATTTGCGGACTGGTTTGGTAATTCCTATGCCTTCTCAACTCTGGCCTTACGTGACTCCTGGCATCCCCGATGATTTATTTGAGCGACTACCGGGGATTCCGATGACGCAGCGTGAGGTACGGTTGCTGTTAATCTCCCATTTGCGGCTCCAGCCCAACTCGGTATTGTGGGATATTGGCGCTGGCACGGGCACGATTCCAATTGAGTCAGGGTTGTTATGCCCTCAAGGACGCATGTATGCGATCGAGCGGGATGAAGATGTTGCCAACTTAATTCGACGCAACTGCGATCGCTTTGGGGTAAAAAACGTCGAGATTATTGAAGGGAGCGCTCCGGAATGCCTGAAAAAAATTCCCCATTCCCCGCAGCGGGTTTGCATTGAGGGCGGGCGATCGCTCAAGTCGATTTTGCAAGAAGTGTGGAAGCATTTGGAACCGACTGGGCGGATTGTCGTGACAGCATCCAATTTAGAGGGGTTATATGCGGTCTCTGAAAGCTTTGCTGAGCTACAAGTTCGCAATATCGAAGTGGTGCAGTCATCAGTCAACCGTTTGGAAAAGCGCGGTAGAAACCAAACCTTTGCAGCCGTTGATCCCATTTTTGTGTTGAGTGGTGAAAAACTCGACTAACACGTGATCAGCCTTTTCATGGTTCTACAACCGATCCGGTTCAAAAGGTGTCCGATTAATTTTTAAATCGTCTTAATCGCCTGCTAACCTTGGGATGCGGCGAAAACCGAGTCTCCAACCTCATTCGTGTTTGTTCTCTGGCTACTTCCTCTAAGGAGTAACGTTCCATACTGTTAGGAATAGAGGGGTGAACACATACCGATCGCAGCGCAACTCATTGACTCTAATCAACTACTTATGCCTTGGTCTCGGATTTTTAGTGGAATTGTGGCGATCGCCCTAGCGTTAGGGATGAGCGTGGTCGGGGGATGGTACTTCACCCTGGGGTTTGGCATCATCATTTATCTGGGCCAACTAGAATATTTTGATTTGGTAAGGGCTAAAGGCATTGCCCCGGCTGCTAAAACCACATTAGTTGTGAGTCAAGTGCTGCTGATTCTATCCACGCTGTCTTCTAACTTGGCTGATGCGGTTTTTCCCGTTGCCGGAACTTTCATTTGTTTTTATCTGTTATTCCAACCTAAATTCGCCACGATCGCTGATATTTCGGCTTCGATCATGGGCTTGTTTTATGGCGGATATCTACCAAGCTACTGGGTACGGTTGCGATCGCTGGGCACCATCGAACACAGCAACTTGCCCTTATGGGGGTACTGGCCCGAAACTTGGACCAATCTGCAAGCGCTACCCGAAGGCTTAACCATAACCCTCATTGCTTTTGGTTGTATCTGGGCGGCAGATATTGGCGCTTATACCTTTGGTAAACTCTTCGGGCGCACTCGACTGTCAGATATCAGCCCCAAAAAGACGGTAGAAGGTGCAGTGTTTGGTGTGCTGGGCAGTATTGGGGTGGCGATCGCAGGTTCTTGGTGGCTCGATTGGTCAGGTTGGCCTTTGACTGGATTTGCGCTGGGTCTAATCATCGGTATTGCCAGTCTATTGGGTGATTTGACCGAATCAATGATGAAGCGAGACGCAGGGGTCAAAGACTCTGGGCAGTTGATCCCCGGTCATGGCGGTATCCTCGATCGGGCTGATAGGTATGTGTTTACTGCTCCGCTCGTCTATTACTTTGTGACGCTGTTATTGCCGCTATTGCCCCCTCAATAAGCTTAGGGGATCACTTGAATGCGGCCTCGGCAAAGCAGTGCTCCCTCGGTGAGGGTCAATTCTTCTAGGGCGACATCAGAGCCGAGATCGATCGCAAACCCGTCTAAGTCACCCAAGGGCAAACCTCGTTGGGCGTTCATGCGGGTGAGCCATTGCGGGTTGTTGAGTTGTAGCGTTTGACCGTTGAGTAACCGTAGACCAGTCCGGATAAAAATGGGGGTCGTGTTGCCATCTGTCGCCATCAACGAGGCACTCAGTGTTAGATAACCTTCAGTAATTTTGATTTGCGCTTGATCGAGATTTAAGGCTTGGCGACCCGGAAGCGGCGACTCCACCACAGCTTGAATTTCACCTGCTAACAGAGCAACCAGAAACTCCGCGATCGCGTTTGCTAATAAAGGCGCTTGCAAAGAAGCATTGAGATCGGCCTCAGCAAGTTGCAACTCACCTCGCACGGGCACAGGTTCTAGCAATGTGAGTGGTTTACCCCGCAATACTTGCCCCAAATTGACTCGAATATTTTCGCCCATGAGCCGCAATTGACTGAGGTGCAGCCCTTGGTAAATCGCCTTTTGGGCAGCGATATAAACCCGTTGAATTTGCCCCGTCAGAATTTTGCGATCGCCCGCATCAATCTGAACTTCTAGATCTTCGACCTGCTCCACTTGCGATCGCAGCCAGAGTCGCAACGCTGGGGCTAATACTTTGCTGATCATCCGGCTTTTGGGCGCGGCAGCAGCATCTAGATCAAGACGCTCTAGACCACCCTGAGCGGCTTCTGTATCCAAAAATTCTGGGCTGACTTGAGAAGGCTGAGGGCTAGAATCCATAACTGACCAAGGGAACAACGCGATCGCCAACAACTACTGGCCTGACATTCTTTGACCGCTAACCTCCGCCCAAAGTTGCAGCACTGCTAGCTCAAAGAAGCCATCTACTTCACCAAAGTTTACAACCTCTTGTTTAACTTCCGCTCAGTTCAGTCTTGGGATCTGGTTGAACGTCAGCTCAAGATAGGGCAGCGCGGGCGATCGCATAAACGGGGATCGGGTTGTCATAATTTCATGACATAAATAGTCGAAGCTGATCCTTCCCGGAACTGTCCGGCTGATAAATATTGATCCCCATAGCCAAATTTTGTCATGAAACTGTGACAAAATGATCCCCAATCGCTTGTAAATGCGTAAAAGTGCTCAAAATGGCTGCTACGCCCCCTTGATCCTTTTAAAGGTTTTTTGCAACATATGAGGTAACCCCAGGA
Organism: uncultured bacterium; assembly: GCA_966211855.1. GTDB lineage: Bacteria > Cyanobacteriota > Cyanobacteriia > FACHB-46 > FACHB-46 > CBIHQL01. The sequence goes on along the minus strand of CBIHQL010000155.1, from coordinate 2,882 downwards.
TCCCCGTGATCCCAAAGTAAAAGTTTCGCGAAATTTCATAACTGCATTCATTCCCGCGATCGCTAACCAAGCTGAGTATTGGCCTCAGTTAAGTCATTAATTTTTGCTGATTGCATTAGGGAGTAGGGAGGGCCACGACTCAAAAGACAGCAGCCTTAACGCTTTCAGGATGAGGCATGTATCACTCGTCCATGACATTTTTCTAGTGATCAACCTGCCGTCCAAACTTATGTGGAGACCGTAACTCATGGCTAAGGAACGCCCACCTTTAGAAGAGATGACTTTGCGGCAACTACGCCGAGTTGCTAGCGAATGCAATATTTCTCGCTACAGCCGGATGCGCAAAGACCAGTTGCTGGCAGCGATCCAAGAAGTAAAGCGCACCAAGTTTTCTCTCAACAGTCCATCTCGCACGCTGGAGGCACAGGAAGAAGTGGAAGCAGCAAAGTTTGATGTAGGCCAAGAAGACCGGACAGGGGGTTCACTCGCAGCTGTAGATGAAGGCTTGGCTGATCTACCCGATGGCTATGGCGAAAGCCGGATCGTGCTTATGCCTCGTGACCCTCAATGGGCTTACACCTACTGGGATATCCCCAATGAGCACAAAGAAGACCTGCGGCGGCAAGGTGGACAGCAACTAGCGCTACGTCTTTATGACGTCACTGATATCAGTCTGGAATATCAAAGCCCTCACAGCATTCAAGAATATCCTTCTGATGAGTTGGCACGGGAATGGTATTTGCCGATTCCAGTGAGCGATCGCGATTATGTCGTAGATATTGGCTACCGTTGCGCCGATGGTCGCTGGTTGGTATTAGCGCGTTCTGCCCCTGTGCGCGTGCCTCCGGTTTATCCCTCTGATTGGATCGAAGACCAATTCATCACCGTCGCTTGGGAAGAAGATCTGCGAGGTAAGACCTTCTTGGAATTGGTGCCTCCTGCCAAGCGGGCAGCAGCGGCGGGTTATGCAGGCTCAGAAGCAGGAACGGCAGCAAACCCCATCTACGACGCGATCTTCGGTATGGCAGCAACCACCGAAGCACAACGGGTCGCGGGTTCGCTCTACGGCTCAATGCAACAAGCCCCTGTTCATGAGCAAGCCGTTAGTTCCTATGTTTTCCCCTCTGGTGTAGGTATGTGGGCACTTCCCACGGCTTCGGGCATCAATATGTCTGGTGTCGGCATGTCGGGTGCAGGCTTCTCCGGTTCCGTTCCGATGCGGCCTCGCAAGTTCTGGTTGGTTGCCGATGCTGAGCTGATTGTTTACGGTGCAACCGAACCAGATGCTACCGTTACGATTGGCGGTCGCCCCATCAAACTCAACCCCGATGGCACGTTCCGCTATCAGATGTCGTTCCAAGATGGCTTGATCGATTACCCGATCATGGCAGTGGCAGCCGATGGTGAACAAACCCGCTCCATCCACATGAAGTTCACCCGCGAAACCCCCTCTCGCAATACCAATACCAAGGCTGAAGCGGTCGAGGAATGGCTTGCTTAATTCCTTGAAGCTACACAACTAGAAAACCACAAAACCCCTGATCACGCGATCGGGGGTTTCTTACTTTTTAAAGCCATCAATTTAATCTTGTATTCAATGCCTTGTACAAGCACTTTCTGCATAATCACTAGCTAAGGGAGCTTAGGCTGACTCACAAACCTAGAATGCCGAAGAATATCCTGAACCTTTCCACCCAAAAGTTAGAACGAGGATAATATACGGAAAAACACTCCACTTAAATACCAGTACTGAAAAATTAGACGGAACAAGTACACCTAAATATCCAATGTGGGATCTTAGATGGAATGAGTACATCTAATGAATAGTTATGCGTCTTCTCCTTAAGTGTGACTTATGAGTGTTCTCGCAAATTTACAGAACTGGTATGAGTCTCAATGTAACGAAGATTGGGAGCACCAATTTGGCGTTGAAATTGGCACTCTCGACAATCCGGGCTGGACTGTAACTATTGACCTAGACGATACAAATCTGGCGGGAAAGCCGTTCATAGAAGTTAAAGACATTGAGCCTGATCTGGATTGGATACATTGTTGGATTGAAGGCACAAAGTTCCGCGGATCTGGCGGGCCACATAAACTTGAGGAGATTATACAAATCTTCGTTAATTGGGCTAACAGCGTTTGAATGGTTTCTTCAAACCAGCGCCTAGCAACGTCATGCACCCGACGCCCCGCTACGGAATGTCTCATGATATTGAAGATGGATGGGTGCGGGTGATACTGGGTGTTATGCCGCAAGTCCTTGATGGGGACTTAACTGGAAATCAATTGATCAGATGAGATCGCTGGCTATGGAGTTGTAGAGAGCGATTGCAGCAACTCTGCTTGAGCGTATATGGCTATAATTTGAGGCAAGGCTTTAGGCTAGAAGCATGACTACAGTCGCAATCTTGCCAATCGTAGATACCAGCGGTGAGAAATCTTATCGGGCGATCGCAGGCGATAAACAGTCTGTCGGCAAAACTGCGGGACAAGCGCTAGATGCACTGACAATTCAGTTAGATGAGACTGAATTTAGTACGTTATTAGTGATTCAAAGCTTTCGTCCTGACACATTTTTTAGTGCAGAGCAACAAGAGCGGATAAAGAATTATGATTCCAGTCAATGAAGCCCAACAGCAGTTGCAAGATTTGATCGATTCAGTCAGCCAATCGCATCAGCCCATTGTGATTGCAGGCCAGAGTAACAACGCAGTGCTGATATCTGAAGCTGATTGGGCATCAGTGCAAGAAACACTCTATCTTCTCTCGGTTCCAGGAATGCGAGAATCAATTCGTGAAGGATTGGCAACCCCGATCGAGGAGTGCGATCGGGATCTGGAGTGGTGACTTGGAAGTTGGTTTACACCAAACAGGCACAG
>CBIHQL010000154.1:0-8536 GCA_966211855.1 uncultured bacterium | reverse complement strand
CTTTGCGCCAGTAGTAGGGGTTGCGCTCAAAAATAACTCGCTGGCTAGGGGTGTAACCTGCCAGTTTATAGGGGCCGTTACTAATAATTTGACTGAGGTCAGTATCAACTCCCCAAGCCGATAAAAATTTAGGATTGCCATCCGAATTGGTTTCGCTCACCAATTTCTGCAAGGCGTGACGCGGCAAGATCGGCAACCCCGTCACTCGTAAAAAAGGAGCGAATGGTTCTGGCACTGTAAATTCGACTTGGCGATCGCTCAGTTTCCGAACCTTTGGTAACGCTCCGCTCTCGCCAACTCGTAAAATATCTCGGGTATCTGTCGGGATCTTTTCGTTTAAGTAAATATCGTTGTAGGTAAACACAACGTCGTCAGCAGTGAGTGGCTTACCATCTGACCACTTCAGACCTTGACGCAGCTTAAATACAATTCGAAGTTTATCGTCAGAAATCTGCCAAGACTCTGCCAAGGCGGGTTCAACTTCACCATAACCGTTTTCACCCGTTAATCCTTCATAGATATAGGTAAAAACGTTAGGAGACTCTTGGTTGAGCGCATAGTTGAAAGTTTTCGGGTCGCTGAGGGTACTAACGACCAGTTGAGGCACTTGGGCTGCTTCGGTGCGGAAGTTATTGATATTGCAGCCACTAAGCGCGATCGCTGTCACTGAGGCGACCAAAAACAAGCAGCAACGACGCCAAGAAAACAGAGAGAGAGCAGCAGAGACAAAACGCATGATCCGACGATACCAAGCTTCTCTGCCATGATAGACCCGAATTTGGCTGTCTTGAAGCGGCTCTCTCAATGGTGAGCAACTGGCGATCGCCTGCTCTAGCGACGGCAGCAGGTTCTCGCTTTATGACCACTCCGCCAAAACACACCTGCTAACATTCCCAGTGCATAAATCACACTTGCATGGGTCAAAATCGCCGGAAATGGGATGAGGTTGCGCAATAGCATCGTCACCAACAAACACCAAAACAGCGACCACATATTGCTGCTCGTGATCGGCAAACGGGTATAGCGCTCAAATAGCCAAAAAGCCAGCGCCCCGACTCCAATGCCCAAGGGGATCGGTGTGAGCATCCCAATCGTAGAGTTAAGCAACCCATCAACGACCAGCGCAACTGGGACACTATGCGCAGATGCCCACAGTACCAATTGCTCAAGCGCAGCCATGAAGCCAAACGTACCGACACTAATTAGGCCGAACGATCGCCAAGGTAAAGTTTGTAATGAACGAAGACGCACAGTCATACTGAGAGCCGTGGCTAAATTGTCACGATTCTAACCTGTCTGACTCCGATGTCAAAGGTTGAGGTTGGCAAACGCCGAAACTAGGGTGTGTCATGAATTCACAACAAATCAGCGATCGCCAAACCTTACTGATGCAACAACACAACGGCGTAGCTAGAGATACCTTCCTCGCGACCTTCTGGCCCTAATTTCTCGTTGGTAGTGGCTTTGATGCCGACTTGGTTAGGGTTGAGTTCCAAGACAGCAGCAAGGCGATCGCGCATCGTGGCGATATGCGGCTTGAGTTTCGGGCGCTCAGCCACAACCACAGCGTCGATATTGCCAATCTGCCAACCTTCTTGGCGAATTAAGCCATGCACCTGTTCGAGCAGGTTTAGGCTATCGGCTCCGGCCCATGGGGGGTCAGTGGGGGGGAAGTACAGACCAATATCTCCCAAGCTCAAAGCCCCGAGCATGGCATCCATAATCGCGTGAGTGAGCACATCGGCATCACTATGGCCCAACAGCCCTAGCTCGTGAGGAATGTTGACACCACCGAGAATCAAAGGCCGACCTGAGACAAGTTGGTGAATGTCGTAACCGTTGCCAATCCGAATATTCATGAACCTTGCGATCGCTGCATTAAGGAATTTCCATCATCTCGTTGTGTCCGTCAATAGCTCAGCCTGCAACAATCGCGATCGCCCTGTTATCTCACGCGTTCCTCAGGTAAGCTGATCGCAAACCCTGCACCTGTGATTGCCTGTATGAACCCACTCAGAAGCAGAATTCACCGTTTAATCGATCGCCTATCTGACGAAGAGCTAGAGGAGATTTGGCCCAGATTAGAAGCTTTGTATTACGACTTTTACATGCTGCGAGCTGTTCAAGAATCGAAGCAAATCTTGCAACCCGGAGACACCTTGACGCGAGAGGAAGCCTTGCGATCGCTCCCCTTGTTGTAAGAGCCCAGAATCTTCACAAGAGGCCGTCACGAGGTGATAATACAGCCTGAATCCGGCAATATGGAGCCTATAGGTGACCTTTGAAGCTTGAAGTCCGCTACGAGCGATCGTTTCTCCTCGATCTCAAAGATCTAGAGCCGGCTGTCTATCAGCGGGTTTACCAGTTTGTGTTTGGAGAATTTTTGCAACTGACCCAACTTCACGACCTGCTGGAGTTCCGTCAGATGGGGCAACGGACGATTTTTTATCGCTTTACCCTCGACAACTACTTGGTCGCCATTGAGATGACAGGGCAAATCATCAAGTTTGTCCGCATCCTACCCAAGCCAGATGTTTAAGTTAAAAAATCATCAACTTTGATCTCTCTTTGCGAAGAATATTCGTTTTTTTAAGTTTAATTACTTACTCATTTAGCCCGCATCGGTAAACTGAATGGTAAAGACAATAGGTTGAGATGCTGCTTATGGATGCTGCTGCGCTCTGGCAACGTTACCAAGACTGGCTTTACTACCATCAAGGGTTAGGCTTTTATCTCGATATCAGCCGGATGCGGTTTGATGATGCATTTATAGAAGCAATGCAGCCCAAGTTTGCTCGTGCGTTTCAAGATATGGTGGCACTCGAAGGCGGAGCGATCGCCAACCCCGACGAAAACCGCATGGTCGGTCACTATTGGCTTCGGGACGCTGATCTGGCACCGACTCCCGAACTCAAAGCTGACATCATCGACACCCTTCAGCAAATCGAATCTTTTACTCACAAAGTCCACAGCGGCGAGATTCATCCTCCTCAAGCTCAGAGATTTACCGACGTGCTCTCGATCGGGATTGGTGGCTCAGCTCTTGGCCCCCAATTCGTTGCTGAAGCCCTTGCCCCTGAAGCGGCTCCTCTCACCATCCACTTTATTGACAATACCGACCCGGAGGGAATCGATCGCGTTCTCGGTCGCGTGCGAGATCGACTTCATAGCACTTTGGTGATCAGCATCTCCAAGTCAGGTGGCACTCCCGAAACTCGCAATGGGATGCTGGAAGTGCAAAAAGCCTATCGCGATCGCGGCCTCAACTTTGCTCAACATGCAGTTGCCATTACCGGGCGCGACAGTAACTTAGATAAACTAGCTCACAGTGAAGGTTGGTTAGCAACATTCCCCATGCACGACTGGGTTGGAGGCCGCACGTCCGAACTTTCTGCTGTTGGTCTCTTGCCCGCTGCACTCCAAGGCATTGATATCAGAGCAATGCTAGCGGGGGCTAAGGAAATGGATGCTGCGACCCGCGTCCCCGATCTCAAAACCAACCCTGCCGCCCTACTCAGCCTGGCATGGTATTTCGCTGGCAACGGTCGTGGTGAAAAAGACATGGTGGTGCTGCCTTACAAAGACAGTTTGCTACTGTTTAGCCGTTACCTCCAACAGTTGGTAATGGAGTCTCTGGGCAAAGAAACCGATTTAGACGGCAAGATCGTCCACCAAGGGATTGCGGTCTACGGCAACAAAGGCTCAACCGATCAACACGCCTATGTACAGCAGTTGCGTGAAGGTGTGGCGAATTTCTTTGTCACCTTTATTGAGGTATTGCGCGATCGCCAAGGTTCTTCGGTTGAGGTCGAGCCCGGTGTCACATCAGGCGATTATCTCTCTGGTTTGCTACAGGGCACTCGCAAAGCGTTGTATGACAACCAGCGTGACTCCATTACCGTCACCATCCCGCAAGTAGAGCCGCGAACTGTTGGCGCACTGATTGCCCTCTATGAGCGGGCTGTCAGCTTCTACGCTTCTCTCGTCAATATCAACGCTTACCACCAACCCGGTGTCGAGGCTGGGAAGAAAGCAGCGGCTTCGGTGCTCAAGTTGCAAACTCAAGTCGTCAAAGTGCTGAAAGAAGCCAATCAACCCCTAACTTTAGTCGCGATCGCTGAGCAAGCAGGTGCCTCTGATGAAATTGAAACCATCTACAAAATTGTGCGCCACCTCCAAGCCAATCAGCGCGGTGTAGCAATCCACGGTAACCCTAGCGACCCCAGCAGCCTTACTGTAGCGATCGCATAGGCTCCTGTAGTCCTTCAACCGCTGCAAGAGGGTGGGTTTTGTGGTTGTCTTAACGGCACAGTCGGTAATCTGCTGACCGAACCCACCCCTACTTAATCCTTAGCTGAGGATTTTTCATAGCATAATTTGTCCCTTTTGCAGCATAAGCAACAAATATTCAAATTGCTTACCTCAACAATGGAAATAACCAAATCATTGAGGTAGACCCCAATGGGACTGACCAAAGCAATTGAAATTTACCCGCTAGAGTTCATTAAGGGCGGCATGGCTGAGTTTTATACGCCTCAGTCGAGCCACGAAACTATGTTGGTGCAAATTCCACCAAACACCATTGATGATTTGTTTGTGCATCGCTTTCAAACCGATCAAATTTTGGTCGTGCGTGGTAGTTTCGTGCTAATCGTGCTGCAAAATCGCGAATATCAATACATTCCCCTCAGCGATCGCCAGCCTAAAGTCGTCAAGATCCCACCAGGCGTTTTGCACGGAGCTATCAACTTGAGTGCCGAGCCTTGCGTCTTGGTAAACGCAGTTTTGCGGCACGGCCCAGCCCACCCGCGTGATTACCAGCCCATGCCCCGCCGATTTCCCTATGACCTGGCACTGGCACAAACTCTCTCACAGCAATCTTGGCACCCCTCAACTCTAGATGCGATCGCTTCTTGACACCCAAACCGGGTTTTCTAACACTAACTCTGCAAAAATTCACCCTATACAAAAGCGCACCGCCTGGTATGGTGCGCTTTTAGTTTTCAGGTATATTCAGCCAATCTATTTTTGGCTACCAACTACTTGTTTCTTCAAGGATTCAACTTCTTGAGATAACTCTTGGCGGGTTTCAGCCTTGAGCATATATCGGTAAACAAACCAAGCAGAGTAAGCAATCCCAATCAGTTCAAAGACGGGAGCCAACAGCGGAATGTCGTTGATCGCATCCAAGATTGCGAAGGTCAACTTAACAGAAATGATGCCAGCAAATAGCAGCCCAAGAACGACTAGAGTTTGCTTATATTCGCCAAAGAAGTTAGACAACAGATCTGGCAGTTGCGCTAAATAGTACGATACTTGCTGTCCAACCTGTTTCCACTGCTCAGTAGATTCTTGTTGTGTATTATTTTCAACTCGAACAATAGGAGCAGGGTTATTTTGAGGGAGATCAAGACCCGCAGAAGCTTCTTTATCTAAGAACTCAGTTCCCTGTTCTGGGGTGCTGGCATCAGCATAAGTAGATGTTTTCAGTTCGGGATTCATACGAATATCTCGAGAACGACGACCTGGGTAATACTGGCTTCGGGAAGCTCCAAATTAATGGCAGACAGTATCAGTGTTATTTGAACTATGGTTGGTAGTTTTCAAACATATCTGACACTAAAGCAGAGCTTCACAAATTGCAAGACAGATAACGAACAGAACCTCAGTTTTTATTAAGAAGTATCTCGTTAAACCAGCTTAAAACTCACATGCTCTCAGCCTAAAAGCCAGTTACCGAATCTGAATCTGCCTTAAGTCGAGTTATATCAAGGAGCAACGGGGATCGTCAGTTAGAGATGACACCCATTGGGGCAAGTCTCAGGAGCGATCGCAAACGGTGGGATCAAGCATGGACTTGAGCTAAGGTAACTTGATTAGCACCTACTCGCCCGTGAGCAAAGTCCGTAATATTTGCGATCGTCGTGTCAGCAATATTCTTCAAAGCATTTTCGGTAAAGAACGCCTGATGCCCAGTGATCAAAACGTTAGGGAATGTCAACAATCGCTGAAAAACGTCATCTTGAATCACCGTATTTGACAAATCGTCAAAGAACAGGTCAGCTTCTTGCTCATACACATCTAAGCCCAGATAGCCGACCTTGCCCGTTTTTAGCGCCGCAGTCACAGCTTGGGTATCAATCAACGCTCCCCGACTGGTGTTGATCAGCATCACCCCTGTTTTCATCTGGTCTAGAGCTGCTGCATCAATTAAATGGTAGGTTTCTGGGGTCAATGGTGCGTGCAAGCTAATAATGTCTGCAATTGCAAACAACTCTGGCAGGTCGAGATAAGTTACCCCCAGCGCTAAACACTCAGGATTGGGTGCGACATCATAGGCGACCAGATAACAGCCAAAGCCATGCAAAATGCGCGCCACCAGCATTCCAATTTTGCCTGTCCCGACAATTCCAACGGTGCGGTTGTGCAAATCAAAGCCCAGTAAGCCTTCTAGCGAGAAATTACCTTCGCGAACGCGGGCATAGGCACGATGAATTTTGCGGTTGAGCCCCAAAATCAAGGCTACAGTGTGTTCCGCCACCGCATAGGGTGAGTAAGCAGGCACCCTCACCACGGTCAAGCCCAAGTGATGAGCTGCCGAAATATCAACATGATTAAAACCTGCGCTTCTCAAAGCAATCAGGCGGGTTCCTTGCTCAGCTAACAAATTCAGCGTTGCGGCATTCAGCTCATCATTGACAAAGACACAAACCGCCGGAAATTGGTTGGCGAGTACAGCGGTTTGCTCGTTGAGATGGGCTTCAAAGAACTGCAAGTCGTGCCCATGCACTTCATTTGCCAAGGTTAAGAACTTTCTGTCATAAGACTTGGTGCTGAAGACGGCAACCTGCATAATTTCCTCCCCATAGCGATTAGTCTGCCTTAGCTTGTAGCACAGACTGCACTATCTGATGTCAGGAAACCTTTTGAGGAGCAATTGGTTAAGAAAAATTCTCTTCGTCGTCAATCTGCACATCCCAGTTGGCAGACAAGACTTCGGCTACGACTGCCTCTAGCGCTGCTGCATTTAGGGTGCGGGTCGTTTGCTCTTGGAGCGGGTTAGACAGCGGAATCAGGCGCAATTGACGGGTATCTTGAATAAGGACAAAACAAGCTTCTTGCTCAGGCGATCGCTGCAATTCAAGATAGTCAAAGCTGAGCACGTTCAGATATAAGGCTTGGTTTGCCACGAGCGTCGATTGCTGTGGGTCGGCAAACACTTCCAAGACACACCCTTCACCTTCACTAATCAGGCTGTCATCTTGGGTGTAGATGTAGCGCACACGGCTCAAGTCAGCTAGCAAGCGCTGCATATCTTGCTTATTGACAATGATGCCAGTATCAACAATGCAGGGTGCAGGCAGCCTCATATCTCTCGGAAGGGGATCATGACTCATGGAAAAAAGCCTCAAACGGCCTTGTGGTGGAGTGGAAGTGATGTCAGCTTGAAAGTTAGAACCAAACTCATCAGGTAGTCACGCTAATGAGCAAAGCTTGATCTCTGAAACTCAGCACCAAGAACAAAATTCTTGTGGGTTTCAGAATTAAGGGTGACTGCAATAGTAGTCTACGAAACAATATTAGCTCAAGTTTTTTAGTTGACTCCCAAGAAAATCTACCGAAATCCACTGAATTTCCAAACTTTAGCAACACTGGATTGGGTGATTGCACCTCGGCCTTAAATCTAGTGTCTCTGCGATCGCGCGTAACCTTCAACTGGTACAGTTTTTAGGTTGGTTAGCCATCCTCAGTATTGTTACTGCTGAGCTGAGATTTTGCTGCTAGGTTAGAGAGTTAGCTTCAATTTTGGCTGGCTAGTAGATGCAATGAGTTCAGTCAAAAGGCGGAAAGCCCCTGATCACTATGACACATGAGCAACCGTCCCCACCACTAGATGAGTTATCTGGTGCCCCGTTGCGATCGCCGTTAAGACAATGTTTTGCCAGTCTTGCAGCAGCGATCGCCTTTTACACTTGCATTCCTATACCTACAACCTGGCTGGTAGAGTTCCGGAGGGTGGCGCTTTGGGCACCTTTTATGGGGATTTTACTGGGCGGTTTGCTGGGCTTGCTAGATTTGGGTCTACAAGTGATGGGAGTCCCCGTATTTACACGGAGTGCAATTTTAGTGGTTGCTGGGATAGGTCTGACGGGGGGGCTGCATTTGGATGGGGCGATGGATGCTGCGGATGGGTTGGGGGTGTTTGACCCTGAACGTCGCCTAGAGGTGATGGCGGACAGTCGCTCTGGTGCGTTTGGGGTGATGGCAGCGATCGCGATCGTGTTGCTGAAGACGGCAGCGTTGACTGATGTGGAGGGGCACCGCTGGTTTGTGTTGATGGTTGTGGCGGGCTGGGGGCGTTGGGGGCAGTTGCTGGCGATCGTTCGATATCCCTATCTCAAGCCGACGGGGAAGGGAGCGTTTCACAAGGAAGCGGTGCGGTCGGGCTGGGCGGTGGTGCCGAGTTTTTTGCTGTTGCTGGGGATGAGTGGGCTGCTGGGGGTGGTGCAGCCGGAATCTTTATGGGTTGCTGGGG
>CBIHQL010000153.1:0-8540 GCA_966211855.1 uncultured bacterium | reverse complement strand
GCTAAAGTTGTCAGCAGCAGCCCGATTCCCAAAACACAGGTGGGAATTGAAGGACGACGTAAAGTACGAAATTTATGTAACACAATCTCAAGTAGCTGGGGATGAAGCGATAGATCCCCATCGGGCTGAAAGCGCCACTTAGGGATCACGAGCGTAACCCCTATTATCCGAAACGCAGGCTAGATAACAGATATACAGAAAGAGAGAATTATCCTAGCCATCTGATGCTACTGTTCGCTCGTAAGGGGGAGATCGACACTGAACTGGGTGTGACCATTCGTACTGCTGACTTCAATAATTGCACCCAAACGTTCGACCAGCTTTTTCACGAGTGCGAGTCCTAAGCCCGTGCCTCCATGTTTCCAAGGGTCGTTATTGGGAATTCGGTAAAACTTATTGAAAATCCGGCTGATTTCATGGCTGGGAATCTCAACTCCAGAGTTGCTGATACTGAGCCGCAGATGTTGTTGCACCACCTGACCTGAGACTGTAATTACATGGTGAGCGGGAGTATACTTGCAAGCGTTATTGAGCAGTTCGGTAACAATTCGGCTCAAACTCTCAGCATCAGTGGCAACATTCGGCAAAGACTCTGGGATATCAAGTTGCAATTGTTGCTGTTGGCTTTGGGCACGCTCTTGAAAAGGCACCACCAGTTTTCTTAACCAATCAGGTGTGTCAATAGTCGTAACTAGTAAAGGAGTGCTGGTATTTAAACGCGATAAATCTAACAAGTCATTAATTAAATTGATTTCACGTTGGCACTCTTGGTGCAAAATTTCAAAGTATCGGGCCGCCTTGTTGTCTGCATCTAGCGCTCCCATCTGTTTTAAAACAACCTCTAGCATCTGAGCTGCCATTTTGATGTTGGACATGGGGGTGCGCAGTTCGTGAGACACGGTGCTCAAAAAATCGTCTTTGAGATTATTTAAGCTTTCCAGTTCTTGAACTTGGAGTTGCACTGCCTGATACAGCCGAGCTTGCCGAATTGCGATCGCACACTGATTGGCGACTTGCTGCACGAGGCGAATATCTTGCTCACTAAACGCTACATCATGATGCTTGGTCAGCCATAAATCGCCTAAAACACCTTGCTCTTCGACAATTGGACAAGCCAGCATCGTTACTCGTCCCCGCACAGGGTTAGGGACAATCGAGCAAAACTGAAAATATTGACCTCGTAAAAGTTGGTCGTACCCTTCAGAAAAATTGCGCATCTGCACGACTCGACCCAAAAATAAGGTCTCAAGGGCTGTGTACTCGTAGCAAATGGTAGAGCTGTGGGTTTGGAGATCGTAAAGTGAGGCGTTGCAAGAAATCACCTTGAGAGCCAGGGCTAGCTCATGCACAGCCGTGTGTAAAATTTGTTGCTCGTCAAGGCTATCACGCACTTTATCGGTGATCCGCTTGAGGCTATCTTCAAACTCAAAAGCTTGTTGGAGTTCGGCGGTGCGCTTTTGCACTTGCTGCTCTAAGTCGCTGTTGAGCCGATGCACTTGCTCATAAAGTTCAGATTGCTGAATGGCGATCGTAACTTGACCTGCCAGTTGTTGCAGTAACTCAATTTCAAAAGTTTGCCACTGCCGAGGTTGACAGCATTGATGGGCCACCAACAACCCCCAGAGATTGGCTCCCTGTTCTGCCCCTTGCAAAATTGGCACAATCAGTTTGGCACGGACAGAATAGGGGCGTAATAATTCGACAACCGGGGGGGCGATCGCTGCCGATTCGAGGTCTGCACAAACTTCGACTTGACCTTGGTGATAGCGATCCCAAGCGTCTGGGGTAAACAGAGTGCTAGGGAAAACCCGGCCTAGTAGCGCGGTTTGATCTGTAACGACCGCTTCGGTAATGACTTGAGTGCTGCCATTACTAGCTAAGCGGTAAATTAAGACGCGATCGACTGCTAACAACTGGCGAACTTCGGCCACGGTCGTCGTTAAAATCGCATCTAGTTTGAGAGATTGACGAATCCGCTGAGTTGTTTCGGCAATCAGGCGTTGCTGCTCGGCCTGCTGCTTTAGAGTCGTCTCGGCTTGCTTGCGCTCAGTAATGTCATAGCAGGTGCCAATGTAGCCAGCAAAACATAGGTCAAAATCGTAGAACGGGCGACCATAGTCGTACATCCAGTGATAGGTGCCGTCTCGATGCAGTAAGCGGTACTCGGTCTCGAAGGGGCAGCGTTCATTCATCGCCGTGACGAAAGCAAGACAGTAATGCTCGCGATCGTCAGGGTGTATCCCGTCTATCCACCCTTTATTGAGCTCTTCATGCAGGAGGCGACCTGTCAAATCTAGCCAGGCTTGGTTGAGATAATTGCAGTTACCGCTTGGATCAGTCCGCCACATGGGGCAAGGAAATGATTCAAACAGCGTTAAATAAAAATCTCGAAACTCTGTGAGAATGGCTTCTGCCTGCTGACGATTGGCTGACGCGTGGTTAAGCTGATGCTGCACATTGCTCAGTGAAGCCTTGGGAGCAGAAGTACTTGACTCGGCAGTTGCTGGCTGAGTTGCTTGCTTGTAACGTGTGATATCGATTAGCGTGCCAACATACCCTGCGATCGCATCAGCCGTTTGCCCATCATTTTGCGAGAGTGGAGCAGCCTGACTCAGCACCCACAAAATCTCGCCACTAGGCTGTTGTAGCCGATATTCAGCATGGAAGGGAATGTGGTGTTGCCAAGCTTGTTGCCAACGGTGAGCAATGTCTGCGCGATCGCCCGTGTAGACTGCTTGCAGCCATCCCTCTCCATTGGCGGCCTCTGGTGGCAGACCTGTCATTTCGCACCAGCGCGGATTGACCGACTCATAATGGCCTTGAGCATCGGTCTGAAACGTACCAACAGGTGGTAAAGCTGCAGCCAGACTTGAATAAGATGGGGTTGATTCTTGAACGGAGTACCGATGTTGCCTCTGAGAGGGGTGGAGGCTCATGAAGGGAATTCCTATGATTTTGCAGTAAAACTATTCTTCTGTAGGGAAAGTCTAATCTAATTATTCGGCCAAGGTTGCGATTAAAAAATCAGCTAATTGGCTCATAACCTTAGACGATCGCAACTTAATAGCTAAGGGTGACTCCACCACCAACTAATTGAAACTAATTGCCTTCCAGATTACTAACTGCATTGCTAGTATTCCTCCAAAGCAAAGATCATCTCGATTGCATTAATTTTATTTAATAAACCCATATTTTAGCAACGATAATAGATGCCTTTTTATAGGCATTTGTTAATTTTTTGAGTGCGCCAAAGCGGCAGAAATCGAGGGATCCAACAAAAAATTGAGTATTTCTCTATCCTAAATGATTTAATGATGTTAGGGCTTGAGATGTTTGTAATGTAAGGCTAGACGATGCGATCGCCTTCAATCTCTACTTTTACGCTTTTCTGGCTCAATGATGATTATCGGGAAAGCATAGATGAAAGTTTCTGGGTTATCTCAAATTCAGACTTTTGCGTAAACTAACACACCTTTATTTTTTTCCTGTGTCGCAAAAATTAGTTAGATAACTTCTGTTTGACTTATCGCAACGGGTGGATGGTCGCCAAGGGAGTTGCGATCGCCGAGAAACCCGTTAAATTTGCCCGAATCATGCATTTTTTAGCAAAAACGGTTGAGTTGCACCTTAGGGTGATGACCTTGAGCGATGGATCCCGCAGAGTAGAGCGTAAGCCTTTTCTAGAGGCCGCAATTTTAAATCGTCAGCAAGAGGATGCTCAGAAGATGAAATTGGGGCAGTGGATTGGACTCATTGCTCTGCTCGTCTCGCTCTACATTTTGTGGCAGATTCGGCAGGTGTTGTTGTTAGTGTTTATGGCGATTGTCTTTGCGACGCCCTTGAATCGATTGGTGCGACGACTACGGCGATCGGGAGCAAAGCGTAGTATTGCAGCAGTGATGTCAGTGGTTGTCTTGCTAGCGGCTCTCGTGCTCTTTGTCTGGTTGATTGTGCCACAGTTTGTCACTCAGTTTGAGCAACTCGCCAATTTGGTGCCCCTAGGTTTTTCGCGACTGCGAGACTGGTTAGAGGTGATGGAAAGCCGCTTGCCAGGTCAAACTCTGAGCTACATTCCTACAGTAAACGACTTGATGCGGCAGATTCAACCGTTTGCGACTTGGGCTTTCAATAACTTTTTCTCTCTATTTTCAAACTTTCTAACCATTTTGCTAAATCTCTTGTTAGTCGTGATCTTGACGATTATGTTGTTGGTGAATCCGATACCCTATCGTCGAGGTTTTTTGCAATTATTCCCATCTTTTTATCGGCGAAGGGCAGATGAAATTCTCTCTCGTTGCGAAGTAGCGCTCGTAGGTTGGGTACGCGGCATTCTAATTGATATGGTTGTGATTGGCCTTATCAGTGGACTAGGCTTGTGGATTTTGCAAGTGCCGTTGGTGCTAGCCAATGCCGCGATCGCAGGTTTGCTAGAAGCGATTCCGAATGTGGGGCCAACATTGAGCTTAATTCCACCGATGGCTGTAGCACTTTTAGATGCTCCTTGGAAGGCGGGGGCTGTACTAGTGCTATATATATTGATTCAGCAGATGGAGCAGTATTTACTAGTACCATTTGTGATGCAACAACAAGTCTCCTTGCTACCAGCGGTGACACTGCTATCCCAAGTAATATTTGCAATTTTCTTTGGGTTTTTGGGATTATTTTTGGCGATTCCATTGGTGATTGTCGGTCAAATTTGGCTGCAAGAAGTTTTAATTAAGGATGTTTTAGATCCGTGGCAAACGGCCTCCGCTCCGGCAGTAACCTCAACGTTGGTTCAGGTGGATGACCGAGTAGACTCTTAATCGCATGACTCTGATATCTCGTGTCTCGATCGTGATCCCGACGCTCAATGAAGCAACGAGCTTAGAGCGGACATTACGACACTTAGCACTCCTAGACCCTGCGGCTGCCGAGATTGTGGTTGTAGATGGCGGCAGCGCTGATGATACGGTCGCGATCGCCCAGGCGTTTCGAGATCAGCAGCAAACATCGGGAGCACTACACATTCAAGTTATAGAAAGCGATCGCCGAGGCCGAGCCGTGCAGATGAATATCGGTGCTGCCAGTGCCACGGGCGATTGTCTTTGTTTTCTCCACGCAGATACTTGGGTGCCTGATGACCTCGTAGCTGTCATTAGCCAAACCTTAGCGAACCCGCAGATAGCTTGTGGTGGGTTTATCTGTTTGCTGGCTGGCCCCCAAACCACACGCTGGGGTATTTCGTTACACCACTATCTCAAAACTTATTACGCCCCTTTATTGTTCAAACCATATCTCTTTTTCTGGAAAGGTTTGCGGCTGTTATTTGGCGATCAGGTGATGTTTTGCCGCCGTGCTGACTTTTTTGATTGTGGTGGGTTTAATGACGCTCTACCCATCATGGAAGACGGTGATTTGTGTCTGAAGTTGGTGAAAAAAGGGCGAATTCAAATGGTCAATCGCATTGTGCAGACCTCCGATCGCCGAGTTGCTAAGTGGGGATCTTTGAAGGCGACGGTGATCTATCTGTATATAGGCTTCCTGTGGGGCTTAGGCGTTCCTACGAGTTATCTCAAGCAATTTTATGAAGACATTCGCTGATTTGATCGAAGTAGCCTGACCCCTCTGCCCTAAGGACAATTGAGGATGTCAGGCTTGGATTAAGAAAATATGGCTGAACTGCTTAGAGAGCCGGGGCGATCGCGCTCGATACTGGAGCAGACACGAGGCTGTTGCCATAGAGGGTGACAAATCGCCGGAATAGCCACATAGTTTCGTGACTAGGTAATCGACTTAGCGTTACCAGGCGATCGAGTTTGCGAGTTGCCAAGTGGCGCAAATAAGGCAAATCTTCATACAGAGTTAAGCACGATGCGAGGTGCAAAACGGGTTGTAAAAGCGGCTTGGGCCACTGAAGATCGCTGTAAATATCAATGAGTAATTGATGTTCTGTTTCGCTCGTAGGTAGCGCATTAAATAGCACTGTAATCCGCTTTTCGTTGTAAACCGGAATGCTCAGTTCTACTGTATAAGGGCTATGCAAAGTTAAATCTACTTCGACAATGGGTTGCCGCCAGATTCTTAAGACATTAAAAGGTGAATCTAGCATCGTTTGGAATTTAACCTTGCCACCAATTGAAGTAGGCTCGCAATGGCTAACTTGTACGACTCTCAGATTGTTCAGGCTGAAACTGTGAACATTCTCTAAATGCTTGAGGTTAAGTAAGTGGTAAATCTGACAAATCTGCGGAAAGGGTAAGCTATATTCTTGGCGAATCAGATGTTGGGGTTCTAACTCTGACATCCGCTTGGCAGCTAATGCTAAGTAGGGCTGATTTACGAGAGAGACCTGAGAATTTATAGAGGATGTATGAGAGGTATGAGTGCTTTTTTCAGGTTTCAGGCACAGCCAACCAAGAAATAGTAAAGAGATCGCTGTTAGGTGGAGAAGTTCGATCGCTGAGAGGGAGCCATCAGCAAATCCAGCCGTTGTGCGATCGGTCACAGCAAATAGCCAAGCTAATATTCCCAAAAGCCAAATGCCATTCTTTAAGTTAAGTAAAAAAATCGTTGACTCTTGAGACTGAGGTGGCCTCAATATTGCATAATCTTCAGAGGAACTAATTTGGTCATTCATCTGGTTTTAACCTGGTATAGATAACAGTTGAATTTATAAAAACAGGAAGCAAGAACTTGACCTGATATCAAGCTCTGACAACCAAATCTGAAATTGGTTGGTGATTTGGTAATGTGAATTCTTTGTTTTTTACAACTTTTGTTTTACGCTAACACTGGTTTTTGAGGTTCACCCTCCGTCCCAGGTGCAAACTCATAGCAATAACTTATCTATCTGACTCTCTCAAGAGAGCGATCGCCTATTTTAGTCCATTAAGTTACTGATAAATCGCCAGAAATTTTAGCTGACACGACAAATTTTCATGATGCCAACCTAGTAAAAGCATCAATCAAAAAATTTGGCTTTTTACAGAAATCTAAATTGAAGTTTTTAGATTGTCGAAGTTAGAAAGTTAAAATCCAAGGCTCAATCAAACTAGAGAATAGAATCTTCGTCAGTGGGTAAGGTCACGCCTAATTGTTCTTGCAAGGCTGCGATGATTTCGGCAGCACAATTGGCATCAAGCAATTTCAAATCTTCTTCGGTGTAATGCAATAGATCAGCAACGACCTGAATTTGAGTGCGCTTTAAGAAACCGTACGCCCGCAGCGAAAGCTGGAGATCTTCAATGGGCATTTGTCTCAGCGCATCTGTGTTTTGGCTCATCACAAGCTCCACCGTCGAAGGCAATCTCGAACATCATGCCACAGACTGTTAACTTGCATGAGCCAGAGCTGAACTAACACAAAAGCTTACTCAGCAATTCTGTGCCCTGTAGCCGTAATCAGTTGCTTGATAGTTTCTTCAGATGCGCCTGATTCGACCGTTACGGTTTTGGCATCCATGTTAATTTCAACCTGGGCATCGGGTTCGGTGGTTTTGATGGTTCGCTTGATGTCTTCGGCTGCTGCAGCGTCAGAAAGACTGGGTACATTTAATTTCAACGCCATAGTTCCTCCAAATTTTGTAGATAATTCGTCAGTTTTGCTTCATTTTGGGTTTATCTCTCTCTTCTGCCCAGGATCTTAGGGTCTATCTTGCCGCATGGATGTTGTCTCACGAGATAGTCCGAGCGGTAGGGGCGATCGCTGGGGTGGCTTTAAAGTCTTAGTGCGACTCTATAGTTTTTGATCTCAATGGGATCTCTCCTGCTGCCTATACTCTTTTACAGATTGCCTCGCCTAGTCAGTTCGCTAGAGTGACGAGTAGAAGGTCGATCTCTCGGTTTTGCTATGCCTCGAAAACGTGCTCAGCGATCGCGTCGGTTAGTTCCGGCTTTAATTAAAGACCCAGTTCAGTCTGCCAAAGCTGCTGGCCTGCGTTATGTCAGTGATGACATTCCTGGAATTCGGCGCAAACGCTCAGGCAAAGGTTTTGTTTACATTGATGTAGATGGCAACCGAATCAACGACCCTGAAGAACTCCAGCGCATTCAATCTTTAGCAATTCCCCCGGCTTATAAAGATGTCTGGATCTGTCCGATCGCAAATGGTCATCTGCAAGCGACTGCCCGAGATGCCAAAGGCCGCAAACAATATCGCTATCATCCACTCTGGCGGCAAACTCGCAACACGACAAAATTTACCCGCATGATTGCCTTCAGTGATGCGCTGCCTTTGATTCGTGAACGAGTTGATCAAGATTTAGGATTGCGAGGGCTAACCCGCGAGAAGGTACTAGCAACCGTGGTGCGGCTACTTGAAACTACTTATATTCGCGTGGGCAACGAAACCTATGTGCGGGAAAATCGCTCGTTTGGGCTGACAACCATGCGCTGTCGGCATGTTGATGTGTCAGGAACCACACTCCGGTTTAAGTTTCGGGGCAAGAGCGGTGTCAAACACGATATTCAGGTGCGCGATCGCCGTTTAGCCAGAGTGATCAAGCGGTGCCAAGATGTCCCCGGTTATGAGCTTTTTCAGTATTTAGACGATGAAGGAAA
>CBIHQL010000152.1:0-8562 GCA_966211855.1 uncultured bacterium | reverse complement strand
ATAGCTCGGCGTGAAGACTACAGTTTGATTGTGCTCTTGCTTCCACTTCTCAACGAATTTAGGAATGATTTTGTCATGAGCATTTTTGGTCACCGCGAAAGAAACCAGAGTTAGCTTCACTTCTTGAGGCGCTGTACCTCCTCCGGCAGTGTTTTGAGCCGTGTTTTCAGGAGATGAGCAGGACGCGATCGCCACGCTCATGGTTAAACCAACGAGTGATAAGGAGACAAAGCCTTTCACCGACTGGGGCCGGAGCCAAGAAGACATTTGCTGTCTGCACCAAGGCAAAAAATTAATAGATGCTTCAAGCGTAGAGGCAGACCGAGCGCTCGGTACTTGCTGATCTCTTCTAGAGGCATGCGACCACAAACTCATAACCCTATCTCCTTTACAAACCCCGGTTAGTCGGTCGGGATACCGTATTTGTTCATATGAACATAGATAGTACCGATAGATTCACAAAAACGCAAATAACTTATACAAGAGCAAGCAAAAATTTTTGCCCGGTTTAATGTTGAGTAGCGTTAAAGATTTGATATACTTACTTCTAGTCGCTGGTGTAGCTCAGTTGGTAGAGCAGCTGATTTGTAATCAGCCGGTCGCAAGTTCGAGTCTTGTCACCAGCTTTTGTTGTACTGTTGTATGTTTGCAAATTAAATGCGAGCGTGGGTGGTTGAGTAGAAGCAAGCGCGATATTGACAGACGATCGCTCACGTATAAAAAAGCCCCTCCAGAAGTTTTGCACAACTGGAGGAGTGGGTAGATCTGGACGCACCAGATTTTTAATGAAAGCAGGAGCTATTTACCCCTAGACAGGAGCCTTCAATCTCCTACCTTATTGGGTCGGTTGCGTGACTTTGGCATTCACTTTCACAGATTTTACGCCTTGCACTTCTTGAGCAATTTCATCAATGCGATCGAGATCTGCTTGTGATGTCACTGTCCCAGAGATTGTGACTACACCATCTTCAGAGTCAACGGCTAGATTGCCCGAAGGAATTTGTTGCTCTAGGCGGTTCCGCACTAAGCTCTCAACATCACCCTCGGCAATTTCACCATCGTTGCCAGCCGCTTGATTGCGTTGTTGTCGGGCTCGCTCATCCGCTTGAATTTGGGCACTGCGTACATCCCGGTTGGCATCTTGTCGAGTGGTTTGAGCTGAGTCAGCATCTGGAACATTCCCAACTCGTTCAGTGCTGTTAGGAGCATCAGCGCTGGTTTTCGCCACATCGTTACAAGCAGCGACCCCTACAAGCAACAGACTACCTAATAAAAATGGCATCAATTTTTTCATGTTTCGTTCCTCCATCTCCTGGCTTGCACGAAACCAAGATGATGTGTAATTAGGTTTAAGTGAGGAGACAAACGATAGACCGGGCGCTAGAAGTTGCGATGAATCGTCTCATCTTCGTAAACGGCAGTGCTGGTGCGGTTAGAGGTGGGAATGTCGTAGATGCCCCACTCTTGAATACCGCGACGATTTAACACGACTTCTGCATTGTGAATATCTGCTTCCGTGCCTTCTACCATGACCAGATAGTCACCCCGCGAAACGCGATCGCTATAAACCCGTGCCCGTTCTTCGGGAATGCCGAGGCCAATTAAGGCTCCAATTAGACCACCCGCAACTGCACCGATCGCAGTTCCAGAGAGGGTGGTTGCCAAGGCTGTTGCTGTCGCGCCCGCTAACATCACGGGGCCAATACCAGGAATTGCTACTGCACCCAAACCAACCAACAAACCTGTCAGCGCGCCCAAAGCACCCCCTGCTGCCGCTCCGGTTGCTGCACCTTCATCGGCTTTGTTGTCATCAATGCGATCGCTGACTTCGGTACCAGCTACGCGATCGCCATGTTCAGCATTGCGGGCAACGACGGAGATCCGATCCATCGGGAACCCGGCATCACGAAGTTCATTCAGAGCATGTTCAGCATCGTGACGACTGGAGAAAACTCCAACAGCTCGTCGATTGCCATATCCTAAAGTCATATCTTTATCCCCCAAAATTGAAGGTTTGGTTTAAAGTTGCAGCCTAAAAAATTTGATTCAGCAGTTTATGAAGGTAGAAGCTAAACCCTGAGATTCTGTAGCCTCTGTTACTATCTTTACGAGAAGCGATCGCCACTACCTCAGTCTTGGGAGATAATCGCGATCGCTTGTGAGAGGGAAATATCTGGCTGAGTCTGATTTACAGAGGGCGAGAAGACGTGTGGATCGATCGCGGCATTGTGGCAGTGGGGCGAGGGATAGCATAAGGCTCTGTGGCGTTGTAAATGCGTAGCTCTTGCACCTGCCAGCGAGAGAGGACGGCTTCGGCTTGACGCACATCAGCTTCCGAGCCTTCTACCATCACAAAGTAGTCGCCTTGGTGAATGCGATCGCGATAGACCGTGGCTTGATCTTCGGGGATGCCGTAACTAATCAAAGCTCCGAGTAGCCCACCTGCGGTTGCCCCTAAAACTCCGGTCGTTAGAGTTGTCGCTAGAGCTGTTGCCGCCGCACCCAAGAAGGCAACTGGCCCGACCCCTGGAATTGCCGCTAGAGTACCTAAGCCGATCAACAAACCAACAACACCTCCGACAGTGCCACCTGCGATCGCGCCAGTCGTGGTGATATCTTGCGCTTTGTTGTCAACCGGAATTCGCCGTTCTGCATCCCGACCAATGACTGAGATTTGCTCCATCGGAAAGTCAGAGGCGCGAAGTTCGTCTAAAGCTGCTTCTAAGTTGTTGGCCTGATTAAAGACCCCTACCGCCCGCATGGGTTGTGTTAAAGGCATAACGATTGTCTCCGTGATTAAACTAAAAGGGTTTGATACCGAATTTGTAAATGCAAATTTTTAGTTACTAGCGTGACTGTCTAGTTCAGAAATCGCATCAATCGCGAGAGGGCAGTTAGAACTCATCTGCTGACAATGCTCTCTATCGGTAGGGGGATTTCAGCAGCGATTTGGCGAGTTGCTTTAAGTTTTTTAACCAAAGCGGGCACCCTGACTCTAACGGGACTCAACCCTGCCTCAGCTCTTGTCACGTCACTACTTTGGGGTTTGTCGCCATGCGCGCTTTTGCTTGTTTGCTTTTAGCATCTTCATTGGTTAGCGGGTTTGGGCAATTTTCAGTTACGGCTGCCGAACCAGAGCCTTTACCCAATGCTGTGCTGCGATCGCAAGATTTTTGGCCCCAAGCTCGGCAACTCACGCAAGAACAGATGCTGCTGGTTGACCGACTTGAGCGGGCAATGGTGACCCCCGACCCCAATCAAGTGCGAGGGCTGCGAGGTCAACTCACGCTGCATGATGCCGCGATCGAACGCTTCCTCAAGAGCCAATATCCCATTCCCAAACTGCTGTGCAACCTGCCGAATGTCCCCAGCACAACAGGTGGTTTTGCCCCAGCATCTAATCTCGATACACCCCAAAAAACGGTCTACTGCAATCTCTACACTGCCGCTGCCCAACTCAACGAATTTGCGCCTTTGCTAGAACGTCGCCTCTACATGCTGGCCTCGGTGGGAGAAGTAAAACCGCTGCGAGTCGTGGGTGAGCGACCGACTTTTGTGATTCCAGGTGGGCCAACCCAAAGCCCCAACCTCAACAAGCCTGCAACCTCTTTTTATCAAACAGCTCCACGATTACCCGCCACCAACCCGCCTGTGATTGGTGCGCCGATGAAGACCGCGATCGCCGACTATCGACCTCCTGTAGCACCCGCGATCGCCCCACCTCCTGAAGCAATGCCTGGGCTGCAAAACCTCAAGCAACTCTTGGTACAAACTCAGTCTGCCTTTCCAACGGGGATTACCTTTCAAGCGCCTAAATCACTTCCAGTGCGAGAGGTCAACCCCAACGGCTTATACTCTGACGAAAGCCAAACTTACGCTCAAGTTTTGGCACAACCCAATACAGGGATTGCTCATATTGCCATCGCTGGAGCCGATCAACCTGCCCCGAATGTTTTACGCAATCGTCTAGAAACGATAGCCAGCGATCGCCCCCGCTCCGTCTCCTTTCAGGCAAAAACTCAAGCACGAGAATTCAATCCTCAAGGGTTGCTAGAAATCAATCAAGGTCAGTTACAAGTGATTCCTGCGGGGCTAAATTATGGCTTCGTTGCCCCTATTGGAGATGTACCACTCGAAAAGCTTGACTCTCGCTTGCCTGCCAAACAAGTTGATTTGCCGCCAACTGTGCGAGATTTCTTCTTGACTTACCAACCCCCGCAACAGTTAGAAGCAATTCAAGTGGATCAGCGACGATTTTTGAGTGGCAAGGTGAGTGAATTTGCCCTGCCTACCTCACTCAGTAGCCAAGCCGTTGTGCAAATGGGACAAACTTACTTGGTGCGATCGCTGCAATTCCAACTACCAGAAGTGGTGATGAGTGGTCGCCCTCTCTCGGGTCGCGATCGCCGTCAACTCGATCAGCTCCTCACTCTGCAAAGCCGTGATCTATTAGTAGCGGTGCGTCCTGTGAGCCGTCGCAGCGATGGCAGTTATGTGATGCTGTGGAAGGTATTACAGGAGTTTCCTAGCCCGCAAATTCAAGACTTAGATCAGCACGTCAATCTGAGTAATTTCGGCTCCTAAAAGAATAATCAGCGTCAATCTGAGCTAGCTTAGTAATCGAGTTAGTAGTTTCAGTCTAGGTTGTCGTGATTACTCAACGTCCTGCGATCGCTGCTGGTTTGGCGCTTTGGGTTTTGGTTGCTGTCACCGGATGCGCTAACAGTCCTACTGGCAAGACGCTAGAAGAGTCTTTTGCTGCTGATCAACGATTACAGCAAAGTAATAGACAGTCGCGATCGCCCTCCGGTGACTTAGCCAATCGTCCGGCTGACTTCCCGGCTGAAATTCCTATTTACGCCAACGCCCAACTCCAGGCAGCACCCAGCGCCAACCCATCAGATGCACCTGGGCCAACCCCCAACTCGGCTGAAAACGCTCAGGGAGGACAAGCCCGTTGGTCAAGCCCAGACCCTAGCAGTGCAGTACGCGACTTTTATCAGACAGAACTGCAAACCAAGGGCTGGCAAATCGTCAGTCAAGGCATTGAACCGCAGACTTTCGTAGCTCGTCGGGGCAACTTACAAGCGACTGTGAGCATTCGACCGTTCGCTGCCGTCACCGCTTCACCAACCCCCAACGGCAACGTCTCAACGCCTGCCCCCACGGCTAGCCCCACTCCCACTGCTAATACTGCCACTCCTCAGACAGAGTTTACGATTCAATACGTCTACGATGCTGGCACTGCACCAAGTTCTGACACCACCAGCAGTAGTCCTCAACCAGGAGATACTAATTTTGTAGGGCCAGTTTCATCTAATGCGACACCCGCTGCTGAGACTGACAATGCGATCGCGACAAATGCCACCGAGTTCAGCGATATAGACAAAGCCCCCAAAGAACTACAGCAATACATTCGTGACCTAGCCCGCTTGGGAGTGTTATCGCTGGCAAGTACTAATGCAAAAGCAAATACTGCCAGTTCAACTCAGTTTGAACCCAATAAAACGATTACTCGACGAGAATATGCACGCTGGTTGGTAACCGCAAACAATCGCATTCATGCCAATCGGCCTGGTCAACAGGTGCGTCTTGCATCGAGCAATGCCAAGCCCACCTTTCAAGATGTACCCACCTCTCACCCAGACTTTGCCATCATCCAAGGGTTAGCTGAGGCAGGCATTATTCCTAGTGCTCTTTCTGGAGATTCAACTGTCACGACCTTCAAGCCAGATGCCCCACTGACACGGGAAACACTACTGCTGTGGAAAGTCCCGCTGGACACCCGCCAAGCTTTGCCCAGTGCCACTCTTGATGCCGTCAAGCAAACGTGGGGGTTCCAGGATGCAGCCAAGATTGAGCCGAAAGCCTTGCGAGCCGTACTGGCAGATTTCCAAAACAGCGACTTAGCCAATATTCGCCGCGCCTTTGGTTACACCACCTTGTTCCAACCCAAAAAACCAGTGACTCGTGCCGAAGCTGCAGCGACGATTTGGTATTTTGGGGCGCAAGGCGATGGGCAATCAGCGTTAGAAGTGTTGCAAACCCAGCGCAATGAAGCATCTCCTAGCCCCATTGGCCCCTAACTCACACTCTAATTCATGACTCATTCGTTCGATGATCTGTTCGGCACGATCGCAGAATTGGTGCTGCACCACTCGCCCAGCGGGGTAGAAACCGAAATCGATCAGTTGCTGCTCGCCAAGTTGCGATCGCTCAACGTAGACAGTTGGCAAGACGAGGCCGGAAATATTATTGCCAAAATTCCGGGGCAAACGTCTGAGAAAGCGATCGCCATCACCGCCCATAAAGACGAAATTGGCGCGATCGTCAAAACCGTTGAAGACGCGGGCAAAGTACAAGTTCGCAAATTAGGCGGTGCGTTTCCGTGGGTTTATGGCGAAGGCGTGGTGGATTTATTGGGCGATCGCCAGACCCTCAGCGGCATTCTTTGCTTTGGCTCCCGCCACGTCTCCCACGAATCACCCCAAAAAGCGCTGCAAGAAGATAAAGTTTTGCGCTGGGAAGATGCTTGGGTCGAAACCAAATGCACCCCTGAGGAGTTGCAAGCGGCAGGTATCCGTCCGGGCACTCGCGTCGTGATTGGCAAACATCGCAAACGACCTTTTCGGCTCAACCATCACATCGCCAGCTACACCCTCGACAACAAAGCATCCGTCGCAATCTTGCTGGCCCTTGCTGCAACCCTAAAAAATCCGGTCGTAGACACTTACTTAGTTGCCTCTGCTAAAGAAGAAGTCGGTGCGGTGGGTGCTTTATATCTGTCTCAACGTCAGCGGCTCAATGCCTTGATTGCCCTCGAAATTTGCCCTCTCTCCCCGGAATACCCGATCGCGGATGGAGTGGCTCCGGTACTGCTATCTCAAGATGGTTATGGCATTTACGACGAAGATTTGAATGCCGGATTGCGTCAAGTTGCCCAACAGCAAAATATCCCTCTCCAAGAAGCGGCACTGAGCGGGTTTGGCAGTGATGGCTCGATCGCGATGAAGTTTGGGCACGTTCCCAGGGCGGCTTGCCTCGCATTCCCAACTGAGAACACGCATGGCTACGAAATTGCTCATTTAGGGGCGATCGCGAACTGTATTGAATTACTGCAGGCGTATTTGGTTGATCCTCACAATTGCCTACAATGAGGCCAGAGCCGTATTAGGAGAGGCATTGATTGCATATGCCCAAAACTGTTGCCGAGGTCATGACCCAGAACCCGATCACAGTTCGCCCCGAAGCCTTATTACAAGAGGTGATTCAAACGTTGGCAGAACGCCGGATTAGTGGGCTGCCTGTCGTAGACGAATCGGGTAAATTACTGGGCGTGGTTTCAGAGACCGACTTGATGTGGCGTGAATCTGGCGCAACTCCCCCTGCCTATATCATGCTGCTCGATAGCGTCATCTATCTCGAAAACCCTGCCCGCTATGAGCGTGACCTCCATAAAGCATTGGGTCAGACCGCTGGAGAAATCATGACCCCCGACCCCGTTACTATTACACCCGACAAATCCTTGTCAGAGGCTGCCCGCTTAATGCATGAGCGCAGTATTCATCGCTTACCTGTCCTTGATACCGCAGGCCAGGTGGTCGGCATTCTCACCCGTGGCGACATTGTCCGAGCGATGGCAAGTGACTAAGAATAATTTCACAACCTTTCGCAAGCTCCGGTTCGCATCCTGAACCTTGATCGCAATCCCCCATTGAAAGCGAGATTTTCCATGAGTATTACGCCCGAATCTGTAAAAGCACTATTAGATTCCCCCGACTTTGGCGATCGCATGCGAGGAGTCAATCAGTTACGCCAACTTGAGCCCAGCACTGCCTTTAGCTTAATTAAAGCTGCCGTTGTCGATAGCAACACCCGCGTTCGGTATGCAGCCGTGAGTCAACTTGCATCTCTGGGTCAGCAAGATCTAGCCCAATCCTTAGAACTGCTGCGCGATCGCTTGCTCAACGACCCCGAAACCGATGTTCAAGCTGCTGCTGCCGACTCAATTTGTGCGCTGCAACTAAAAGAAGCTTTTGAAGATTTACAACATCTTTATCACACGACTGCCGAACCTCTAGTTCAGTTCAGTATTATTGCGGCCCTGGGAGAATTGGGCGATCCCCGAGGTTTAGAACTGCTGAAAACAGCACTGAACTCTTCAAGTGGGTTGGTACAAACTGCTGCAATCGGGGCTTTGGGCGAGTTAGGCGATCGCGAAGCTATTCCCCTACTGCTTCCCTACGCCGATAACTCTGATTGGCAGATTCGGTATCAAGTTGCAAAAGCTTTGAAATATTTGGGTGGCCCAGAAGCCCAAACCGCCCTTGCGACCCTGGCCCAAGATGAGGTTGATCAAGTAGCCCAAGAAGCCCAAGCGACACCTTAGTATTGTTTCAACTTTTGTCGCTACAGCAAGCTCCTGCCATTAAGTCATTGAGGTAAGCTCCGGTTTGCCTCTTTTTTGTGCCCACACTCATCATTTGCATGAACCACGGCAATACCCTTGATTCCCTGAGGCTCTGGAGGGGATTTCCTACCCCATATCCGTAATTCCCACAG
>CBIHQL010000151.1:0-8644 GCA_966211855.1 uncultured bacterium | reverse complement strand
TGCCCCATCAAATAAACGCCAAAGGTGAGCAGGGTCGCTAACAAAGAACTCGTAAACACACCAAATAAAATTGCGGTTGCCGTAATTAGAGACAACTGCAAAATCAAAAACAACGCTGCAACCAAAATACTTTCGAGGGGAAATTGCATCCCGCTCCAGGTGACCACTGCCAGATAAATGGCGGTCATGGTTCCTACCAAAACGGCGAGTACAGCAGTCAGCCCCAGATGTTTGCCAACAATAAACTCGGCACGACTAATCGGTTTGGCAATCAACGCTAAAACGGTGCGTTTTTCAATTTCTTTGTTGACCAGGCTTGTGCCTACAAAAATGGCGATGATCAACCCCAAGACCTGGATCGCCGCCAAGCCCAAATCTAGAAAAATCTTGTCTTCGGTGCCAGCCGCAACCTCTGGCAAGAGCCGGAGCGCCACGATCAGCAGTAGGGCAAAGAAACCGATCAGGTAAAGCACCCGATCGCGGATGACTTCTCGAAAAACATTGGTGGCGATCGCAATGGTTCTACCAAGATTCACTGTTCTTTCCTCCCGCAATTCCCAACTCTCAACCCCTATTATTTCTACAAAGGCAGGGGTGGCTCTGGTTGACCAAAAATCGGCTGACTGATCGGCCCGCACTTGATTGTACTAGGGTTAGTTGGTTGCGGAGTCGGTGAGTTAGCCGGAGGTGTGGGTGATGCGATTGCAGTAGGAGGACTCGGAGCAAGAGGGGTCGGCGTTGGTGTGGCAGGTGGGGTGTTGATTTCAGTCGGGGTGATCAGGCAGTTGCGAGTCAGATGATAACCCTGGAGGTTGGAACTGGGGCCTTGCCAAATTGCCAGCATTTGAATGGTGTAATCGGGTTGACCGGGGAGAATGCGGGCAGCAAACTTCCAAAAGGTATTTTCTGGGGCTTCGGGAAGTTGTTGACGCACCGCAGCTTCAAAGTTGGCAGGTTGTTGCTTCAAGTCCAACAGCCAGCGCTCTACTTCGGGCCACGATCGCTGGGCAAGTTCTGTCTGCAAAACAGCCTCGGCTTGATTTAGAAGGACGGTTCCTGTAGAAGCTTGAGTCGATTGCAACCCCAGCCGAATGACAAAGTTGCTTTGCTGAAAGTCATTGGCGCTCAAGCTGGGATATGCCTGTAACCAGCCTTGAATCACAAAATAAAACTGAAACCAACAGCTAATAATCAGATTGCTGAGAAACAGAATCACTAATCGCTGTCTACCTTCGGGGCTGGGCGGTTTGAATTGAGGGCCGGGTTGCAAAAATTCTCTGGTAGAGGCGATCGCGGCAGAAATCAGGGGCCAACTGACAAACAACAGCGAGGGTTGTTCATTAATCCATTCACCAAATAGAAAGATGCTCACAAGGATGCCTGTAATCCACGGCCCAAGTGATAGCCCCCCCACTTTAATGGGGTTTTCTGTGGTGAACCAGCCTACTCCAAAAATCAAAAAAATCCAGCCAAAGGTTGCTAAGAGATCTCGAATCAATTCGCTAGCTAATGCTGCCATCAAGCACGAAAAAACGCTCAGCAAAATCAATGTTTGCCAAGAAAATGCTTTAGGTGGAACTAAAATAGCCCGAAGAGATTCAAAAAATTCCTTAACCTTATCCATTGATTGAAAAATTCCGCGCTAGCGATCGCGCAATGAGAATCAATAAAATAGCGCTGTAACTACAAGCATTGGCAACCAAAATAGTAGTTGCTTGATTCGTGACTACTTGACTCAGCTCCCGACGCTCCCGTTTGCTGCGATATTTGTAGACTTTGGGGGGAATAATCGGTGCATCAACTTTTTCTTTGAGGAGCAAACGTAGAAGCTCTAGCCCTTGTAGCTCAACTATAAAAGTACAAAAGAAGATCAATAGCCCTAATAAAATCAATAAGGTATTGATATTGGGTGAGCGAATATTAAATAAGATATAGCCGATTAATAGATTTTTAATGTAGTTAGGAAGCAAGGGTTCGAGTGAAAAGAAAAATAGCCAGCCGATCGCGGTTGAAAATAAGTTGATTGAAGCAGAATATTCTAAACTTGCTTTGCGGCTGATTTTGAGGCGATCGCGCAGAATATAGGCTTCAATAGCGATCGCCAGCAGCAAAAACAATAACTGAAACAAGATAGCCCGTAACGGTAAAATAAAAGAAAACAGATTGCTACCTCCTAAGCAAGCCTGTGATCTAAAAGCGATCGCATCACTAATTGATTCCGTGGTTGACTACCCTAAAAATTGACCTGCTTAAAAACATGCTACTGGCTGCCTATAATTTTTGATATTTTTGATAATAGTTGCATCGCGATCGAGATCTGCGTGAAAAACGAAAAGCTATGGTAAGGACTGGCGTTGGCATTCGGACCGCTCAAGCTCGTTCTGAGAGGATCGCGGGGCAAATTCATGTCTATGATGGCGCAGGCAAAGGTAAGTCTCAAGCAGCTCTAGGGGTTGTGCTACGCTCCATTGGCTTGGGCATCAACAGCTCGGTGCAAACCCGTGTCTTGCTACTGCGGTTTCTCAAAGGGCCGGGGCGTGTGTATGACGAAGACGCGGCGATTGAAGCGTTGCAACGCGGGTTTCCGCATTTGATTGACCAAGTGCGTACCGGACGGGCCGAATATTTTGGGGCAGGTGATATCACGCGGTTTGATCGCTTAGAAGCTCAGCGTGGTTGGGATGTCGCCAAAGGGGCGATCGCGTCTGGCTTGTACTCGGTCGTGGTGCTAGATGAACTGAACCCCGTGTTGGATTTAGGGCTACTGCCTGTTGAGGAAGTGGTGAAAGCTCTGAAACAAAAGCCAGAGCACATGGAGATTATCGCTACAGGTCGCGCCGCCCCTCAAGCATTGGTAGATGTGGCTGATCTGCACTCTGAAATGAAACCACACTTTCACGCTGCGGCTACTGAGCAGGGCATTGAAGGCATTGAAATTTATACGGGGGCTGGCAAAGGGAAATCGACCAGTGCTCTCGGTAAAGCTCTCCAAGCGATCGGTAAAGGCATTAGTCAAGATAAGTCGCACCGAGTGTTGATTATTCAGTGGCTCAAGGGTGGCAGTGGCTATACCGAAGATGCTGCGATCGCCGCTTTGCAACAGAGTTACCCTAATTTGGTCGATCATCAACGTTGTGGTCGAGATGCGATCGTCTGGCGAGGTCAACAGCAAGAACTCGATTATGTCGAAGCTGAGCGGGGTTGGGAAATTGCCAGAGCTGCGATCGCCTCAGGGTTATACAAAACAATCATTTTGGATGAGTTGAACCCGACCGTTGATTTAGAACTGTTGCCAGAAGAACCAATCGTGCAAGCCCTACTGCGTAAACCCCGTGACACCGAAATCATCATCACTGGTCGCTGCAAAAATCCACCTGCTTATTTTGATTTGGCAACCGTTCACTCCGAAATGATTTGCCACAAACACTATGCCGAAAAAGGCGTTGACCTGAAGCGAGGCGTAGATTTCTAGAGTGTGAGTTACACCTCTGGCAGAGGAATATAACCCCGAAACTGCGAAAAGATTTGATATACGTCAGACTCTATGGGAGACGACCTATGGATAGTCTTGGGTCTGATTTTGAGTAAGTTATATTCAACATCTTCAGCATAAATCGTGAAGATCACACTAAAGATTTCTAGAAAATTAATCGCCCATTCGCAATCGCTCTCTTGCAACCCCTTGTAATAGCGAATTAAATCAGCAATACAAGCTTCCAAGTGAGTCCGAGAATTAGGAGAAATTAGAATTAGTTTGAGCAATAAAATGACTAGGGTAATGGGGCTTTTTTGAGCGACAAAGGAGATGAATAGAGGAGAAGGATTCTGCCGATCTTCCGTTGTGAGGCACTCGATCACCCGGTTGCAAGTCCTGAGTAGCAAAGCATCATCTGCATACCGATCATGATGAACTTCATATAAGCCCTCTAGTGTTTGAAATAGATATTGCTTGATTGACTCTGCTAGCTCCTGATTGCTCATCGAATAAACTAAATATCGCCTCAAACTCCGCTTAAAATATTTATAAGTCAGCTCCTGAGTTTGCTTCAAAAAAATACTGGCTAAGTTGCTATAACTAAATAAAGACTTTCTAGCAATTAATTTTTTGATGAGTAGTAAAACCTCATCTCCTAAAAGAGTAGGGTTTTTTAACGAGGCACCTTGATTTGCTAAAGATTGAGAACGAGCGACATAGAGAGCTAAATCTCGCTTAAATTGCTCCTTGAGTTGCCTAGACAAGACTTGAGCGGTTTCTCGCTGTTCAACAGAGTTTTCATTATTAATATATTGAGAAACTAAGAGATAGGAGGTATAACGGTGACTCCAATGCTTTTCGGTCGGGCTTATATAAGCAGATGCCAGTAATTTTAGCTCTTCATAGTCTTGGCTGTTGACAAAGTTTTCTAACCACTGTGTTAGTCGTCTCAGAGTAAAAGAAGCCGTTTTGCGATTGAAGTTAATAGTGTTAAAGAGTTGAATCAGATTTTGAATCGCTTGATGATTTTTTTGAGTACTCCAGTTGTTGACTAGGATATAGCAAGAACGCTTGAGCGTGTGGCGAAACTCCGACTCATTGTTGCTAATTAGGAGCTGATAAACTGCTTGGTTGACTGTTGCATTAGTAACACTAACAGAGTTAACAAATAAATTTTGAAATTCCTCAAGAGCTGCTTCTGGCGGACAGTATTTTACAACCTGGATCAGAAACTCGTAAATTAACTTTTGAGTATGCTCTAAATGGCTGCTTGCAGGCTGGGCAGGAAGGTCAGACTCAGAATGACTGCTAGACGGGAGTTGGGCTAACATAAGGCGACAGGGAACAGGCGAAGGTTAAAACCAGAGGCTCATCAAGCTCAGCCATCCGTGATATGGATGAACTTCGATGTTTTTCATTTTATGAATTGCCACTGTAAATCTACGTGATTTGACTGACTTGACCCTCGTGAGGTTGCTCATCTCCGAAGCTGATGTAAAGCACGGCGCTACCGTGATCTCATCAAGGCGATCGCGTGATTGATATAAGCCCGCACCGTGATCTAAATCACCTACCAGTCGCGCATTTGCTCTCCTAACTCAGCCACATCTAAATAATCCGTGAGAAATGCCTGCCGTAGTAGCTCAGGTGGGATGAAGTCATCGTATTTGTACAGCTTCGGCACCTCAGTTTCTCCCAAAAGATCAGCTTCAGTGAGCTGGCGATCGCCTACCCCCGTAATTTCGCAGAGGAGATGCTCTAGCTTGGCTTTACCGAGTTGCACCACCAAAAAATAAGGGACGCGACCACTCACCCCCCGCAACCCTAGCGATTCTCGGCAAGAATATCTGAGAAACCGTTCGAGAGTGCGGCAAGCGGTTGTCCCTAACCAAGGAAAAATGCAGCAAGTTTGATTGTCTAGCTGAAAAATATGGTGGCGATCGAGTTCTACCTGTTTCGCCCAGTTTCGGACTTTGGCAATCCGATCTTTAGCTCCGGGCTGCAAGTAGCGGTATTCGACATCCTCAAATAAAATCTGCCGCATCCGTTGTAAGACCTTGGTGTGGAGCGTGCCACTGCCACCCTGCCAAGCACTATTTGCAGTTCCAGTCGTGGGTTGCACAAAGATAGTTTTGGTTTTGTCGTCAATGTCGAGCACCTGCCAAGCCCGACCTGCTAAGCCAATGCGATCGCCCACTTCTGGTAAGAGAGTGATACTGCCTAACTCAGTCGTTCCTTCACGCACCGTATAGTCTTCGCGATCGGCAAAGGTAGCGTAAAACTTGAAGTTTCTAACAATTCGCTCTCCGGCTAAACCTAGAATTAAACTGCCCTCTGCGGTCTTTTGAATGTGATCAAGTTTTAGGAGATTGTGCAACAGTTGGCGAAAGATATCTGGGGTAATTGTGCGGAAGGTCGGTAAAGTCAGAACTTGTTGTGCGAGTGCTGCTGGAGAAAGCTCTCCTAACGCTGCCAGAATGCTCATCGTTTGGTGATAGAGCAAACTGTAGGGATACTGCAGCGGTTTCACAGGTTCGATCCAGCGTTCTTCGAGATAAAGCTGAATGATGGCAATGCACTGCAACACCTGCCAGGGAATTTGGTCTGGCAAGAATTCGGGATCTGTATTTGCTACTTCAGCACAGACAAACCGCATATCTGCTGGGCTACCCCGTCGCCCCGATCGCCCCAACCGCTGTAGAAAACTGGCTACTGAGGGAGGAGATTCGAGTTGAATCACCCGCTCTAACTGCCCGATATCAATGCCCATCTCAAAAGTGACAGTGGCGGCGGTGACAGCAGGGCCAGGGTCTCGCATCGCTTGTTCTGCAGCGGCTCGGAGATTCACAGAGATACTACCGTGATGGACATGATAGATATCGGGTAAACCTTGAGCACTGGCAACTTGGCGGAGAGATGCGATCGCAGTTTCGGCTTCGGTGCGATTATTAGCAAAAATCAAGCATTTGCGAGACTGGGTATTGCGAAACAGATATTGATGGTAAGGACTAAAAGCGCTCTCTCGTGAATCTCCTTTGGCTCGAATCGGTTCTGCATGATAGAAATGTTCGAGAGAGAGATGTAAAGTACGTTGCCCTACTTGCACTTCTGGTGTAATCACTGCGCGATCGCTCCCGGCAGAGAGCCAATTCTCAGCTAAAACATAATCGCCTAAGGTTGCCGAAAGCCCAATGCGTCGGGGTTGATTGCCTGTAAGTTTCGCGAGTCTTGCTAACTGACAGAGAATCTGAGAACCCCGCTCAGTCCCAATAAAAGCATGAATTTCATCAATGACCACAAATCGCAAATCACCAAACAAGCGATCGAGCTGCGAACTGTGATTGATCAACAAACTCTCTAAAGATTCTGGCGTGGTCTGTAATACCCCTTGGGGAGATTTGAGCAATCTTTGTTTATGACTTTGAGAGATATCGCCATGCCAGGCCCAGACCGGGATATCAGCTTCTTTTAATAAATCATTCAAGCGATCGAACTGATCATTGATCAAAGCTTTGATCGGCCCAATATACATCGCCCCAATCGTGCTCGAAGGAGACTCATGTAACAAGGTCAACACGGGCAGAAAAGCTGCTTCGGTTTTTCCCGCTGCTGTCCCCGCTGCAATTAATAAATGAGCATCGGTTTCAAAGATCACTCGACACGCCTCAGCCTGCACCTGCCGCAGATCTGTCCAACCGTGGGCGTAAATATATTCTTGAATAAACGGGGCTAATCGGTGATAGGCGCGATCGCTCATGCTCTCAAACTCAGTAATTGCAGCTTGATCTAAACTAAACGGCTTCGGGGGCGATCGCTACGGTGTGTTAATACCTATCAAACATGTAGGGTAGGGGTAAAGCATTCAGCCAGGATATTAGCTAAAAATTATCAACCTTGAACTGAATGCTTTACCCAATGCAGCGTATGTATTGCTGGCGGGTGATTTGAAATTTAAGGGTTTTGCATTTGGAGTCAGCATTAGCGTTGCTTGTCTTTTCACCTTGCCCCAAATGCAAAACCCCTACAATTTTTTGAACTGTTGTGACTGTAACCATAACTTGTCTGGTTATGTCGGCATAAGCTGTCCAAATGAGAAGCTATAGTGCTCTTTTTTAAATGACTTCGTGAAGTATCTTCCCCAATCTTGATGGCAAAACTTGTCCAAAAGTCAAAACTGTGATGAATAAGCTGTCCAAAAGTTTCAAGTAGTTGGGCTAAAAACCTTTTCAGTCCCGTAGACCGGGATTCAGCTTTTGCGACCGCTCTAGTAGACGCTGCAACACAGCAGATTGATATGTTTCAGTCCCGTAGACCGGGATTCAGCTTTTGCGACAAGAGTACATCGTTGACCTAAATGGCACTGCTGCTGTTTCAGTCCCGTAGACCGGGATTCAGCTTTTGCGACTTCATGTTCTGCGATCGCCTGAGTTGCAACCAGCTGTTTCAGTCCCGTAGACCGGGATTCAGCTTTTGCGACCTTTATAGGAGTAGGTTTGAAGCGTAGAAGGACTGGTTTCAGTCCCGTAGACCGGGATTCAGCTTTTGCGACATGGGGGAGGCTTATGCTTATCTCACAATTGCAGCTATCGCGTTTCAGTCCCGTAGACCGGGATTCAGCTTTTGCGACTTCTAAGTTGTAACAGTTCAACTGTTTAGTTCAACTACTTGTTTCAGTCCCGTAGACCGGGATTCAGCTTTTGCGACAATCATAAAAAACCGACCCGCTTTAGACTCTAAACATGTTTCAGTCCCGTAGACCGGGATTCAGCTTTTGCGACTTGGCACTTTGTCGGTGTGGGTTTTGTCTATAAAGAATCGTTTCAGTCCCGTAGACCGGGATTCAGCTTTTGCGACTTCGCTCATGAGAGGGGAGGAATCAGCGATCGCTGAGGAGTTTCAGTCCCGTAGACCGGGATTCAGCTTTTGCGACTAGATAGAGGTTCCGATTGGGTGTTGGGGTTTCGACGTTTCAGTCCCGTAGACCGGGATTCAGCTTTTGCGACCCTACTTTGACCTAGAAGGAGTTCGAGCAATTCAGCGGTTTCAGTCCCGTAGACCGGGATTCAGCTTTTGCGACCCTACTTTGACCTAGAAGGAGTTCGAGCAATTCAGCGGTTTCAGTCCCGTAGACCGGGATTCAGCTTTTGCGACCCTACTTTGACCTAGAAG
>CBIHQL010000150.1:0-8736 GCA_966211855.1 uncultured bacterium | reverse complement strand
ACCCCAGCTCTAATTGCCGCCGGGATCAAAAGTGAAGATATCTTAACCAGCTTGAAGCCAGCGATCGCATCCTGACCCGTATCCACTGCCATCTTAAGAACTTAAGGGTTCAATCTCGCTTCTGGCAAAATCAGCATGGCATCTCCAAACGAGTAAAAGCGATATTGTTGAGCGATCGCGTCGGCATATACATCCATTAAGCGTTGCCGCCCGATCAAGGCACTCACCAACATCAGCAAACTCGATTTAGGGAGATGAAAATTGGTGATTAACCCTTCAACGACCTGCCATTGATAGCCGGGATAAATAAACAGATTGATTTTGCCTTGAAAGGATTGGAGACCGCCATGCTGCGACACGCCTTCTAAGGTGCGGACTACGGTAGTGCCAACAGCGATGATCCGTCCCCCTCGCGCTTTGGTAGCCTGGATTTTCTCAACGGTTGCTGCCGGAACCTCGACCCATTCTTCGTGCATTTCGTGGGTGGTGATGTCTTCCGCTTCCACAGGCCGGAAGGTGCCTACCCCCACGTGTAATGTCACAAAAGCTTGTTCAATGCCTTGGGCTTGTAAACGCTCTAACAGTTCTGGGGTGAAGTGGAGACCTGCGGTGGGTGCGGCGACGGCTCCGGGTTGCGACGCATAAACGGTTTGATAGCGCTCTGGTGCAGCTTGCGACTCGGTAATGTATGGCGGCAGTGGCACCTGACCGAGCTGGTAGAAACATTCTTGCAGCATCATGCCAGCGGGTGGCTCAAATTGCAGCACTCGGCCTCCGGTGGCAGGGTCAGTTTCTAAAACGGTTGCCTTTAAATAAGGCGTTTCTGGTGTGTCGCCACCAAACTCAATTTCAGCACCTGGTTTTAGCCGTCGTCCTGGTTTTACCAAGGCTAACCAGCGATCGCGTTGTTGTTCTTCTAGCAGCAAAATTTCGACCGCTGCTCCACCTGGTTTTCGACCATACAGTCTGGCTGGGAGCACCCGCGTATTGTTGAGCACGAGCAAATCACCAGGTTGGAGTAGCTCTGGCAGATCGCGAAAAATCTGGTGGCGGTGCTCGGTGGGTGAGTGCATCACTAACAAGCGGGCATGATCGCGAGGCTCCACCGGGTTTTGGGCAATTTGCGACTCTGGCAGATTGTAATCGTAGGCACTCAGAGACTGATCTGCGATCGCCTCAGGGGAGGCCACAGGCGCTTGAGAAGTCGGTAGGGTAGGGTCGAGAGAAGCAGTCAAGGTAGGAGTAGGGTGAGAGGATTCAGAACACATGAATATGATGGCGGTACTAATCGGCGCTAAGCTGCGAAGGAATGTCAACTTTGGTTGTCATTCGTATCGGCAAGTAACAGACCTCGTGCTCTCTACGGAGACGGTAACGACCTCAGCCTGCATACCCAAAAATGGCAAATACTTGTGGGTTGGTGGTTGAGGTTGGGTAAAACCCCCCATCTTAGGTCGGGGACTTTTCCCCTATTGGTTTCCGCAGATCTTCGTAAAAATAGAAATGTAGCATTTGCTAGGTTTAATAAAAATATGGAATATCTCTACTACCTTGCGAATGCCAGCCTAACTCTGCGGGTCGTTGAATATTTGCATCAGACGTCCCAGCTTCCAGTCCGTTTTATGACTGTGATTCACCAGATTGATGGCTGGGTTGTCAAGGTTAAGATGAGTCGCTACCTAAGTCCTCAAGAAGACGGCGACTTTCGGGCGTTCCTCAATGAGCTAGGCATTCCATATGAACCAGAAATTCGCATTCAAATGGCTTTGTGGAGCTTAGAAACAGGCCAGTCTCCCATTGATGTGATGCGGCGCTATCAGGTTGCGATCGTATCTCACGGAAACGCCGATCGCCACGAAATTGAAGAGTTCCGCAAACAGTTTGTTTTAGGTTTAGGTTACTGTCCTGAAACCTTGGCTTGATCAAGTTTCCGCATCACTACAATTTGCTACTGCTCTTGAAGTGAGTGGATCAGCACGATAGCTAAGTCAGCGTCTTTCAACAATTCAATTACTAGTTAAGTACGTCTTGTAGATAGTCCTTTAAGACAAGCTGATGGCTACCGACAATGACAGGCTGACCTAGAGCGATC
The DNA here is from genome assembly GCA_966211855.1 of uncultured bacterium. GTDB lineage: Bacteria > Cyanobacteriota > Cyanobacteriia > FACHB-46 > FACHB-46 > CBIHQL01. Next base: position 6,644 of record CBIHQL010000150.1, on the reverse strand, counting down.
GCGAGGTGGGGTGTCTCCTTTAAGTCGAGAAAAGACTGCAACCTCAGGTTTAGGGGTTGGGATGACAAGGTTGGAGGCTGAGAACGCGATCGCAGCGGTACTTTTTGCCACGACACAAGGGCCACATCAAAGCGGCAAGGCAAGTTAGCATAGCGCACTTCTGAGGCGAGAAATAACTCTGCCGTTTTCCACAGCTTGGCTTGTTTTTGGGGCGTGATTGCTAAAAGCCCATCGGCATCCCAATTTTGTTGACCGCGTGTTTTCACTTCGATAAACACGAGCGTAGGAGCTGGCGATCGCAACTCTTGGGGTTGGGGTTGCTTGTGTAACCTTGGCTGTTGGGCGACTAAATCTAGCTCTCCCCAGCGCGATCGCCAGCGTTGATGTAGCAAAGACCAGCCTTGAGCCAGGAGCCAGTGCGCCACGAGGGTTTCACCCCACAAGCCAATATCAACATTAGGTGGGGAACCGTCTGTAGGAGCTGCACCGAAATTAGGCGGAATCGTCACAGGTTCAGGTACGATCAGGGATGGATTACTTTATCAAGTGCGACGGCAATTGCTCAGCCGCCTAACCCGATTCTAGTTACTCCTCTGAGCGTCCGAGATGAACAGAAGTTACGGTTTCTTAAAGGTTCAAAACAAAGTGTCTGATGCTTGGCGATCGCACCTATCCACTGCTTTGCTGGTTTTGTGCTTCTGGGTACTGACTGGGCTTAGCCTATTCGGTTGGGGAGCAGCTCCGGCCTTGGCAGTAGACTACAACAAAGAATATCTTGTCGGTGCTGATTTGTCAGGGCGAATGCTCGTTGATGCCAGCTTTACAAAGGCAAATATGCGGCAAAGCAACCTCAGCCATAGTGACCTGACAGGCGTGAGTTTTTTTGGCGCGAATTTAGAAGAAGCTAATCTTGAGGGAGCCAACCTCAGCAACGCAACTCTCGATACAGCAAGGCTTTCAAGAGCTAATTTGAAGGGTGCTATTCTAGAAGGTGCCTTTGCATTCAATGCCCAGTTTGAGGGGGCAGATATTGAGGGCGCTGATTTTACGGATGTTGAGTTCCGTCCAGACGCTCAAAAATTGTTGTGTAAAGTGGCTAAGGGAATCAACCCAGTAACAGGCCGTAATACTCGTGACACACTTTACTGTGATTAGTGTTGGCGAACTGGGCAACCTAGGTATAGCTTCCTGTTCGTTTTAGTGGCCTCTGTATGCAGCCTGTTTTGTTGCCTGACAATGAAGTGGCTCGGATTGAAGCCCTTCATCGCTATCAAATCTTAGACACTGCCAGAGAAGAAGCCTTTGATGATCTGGCTCGGCTGGCTGCATTTATTTGTGGCACCCCGATCGCGCTGGTTAGTTTAGTAGATGCTAACCGGGTGTGGTTTAAGTCCAAGTTGGGGCTGGATGCTTTAGAAGTACCAAGGAACCTGGCTTTTTGTTCTACCGCCATTCTGCAACCAGATGTGTTGTTGGTAGAAGATACCAGTACCGATCAACGCTTTGCTGATAACCCTTTGGTTACATCTGACCCAGGTCTGCGTTTTTATGCAGGTACACCGCTAATTACACCAGATGGACACGCTTTAGGAACTATCTGCACGTTGGATCGGGTGCCTCGTACCCTCACACCTGAGCAGGTAGAAGCTTTAAGAGCCTTAGGAAAACAGGTCTTGGCTCAGTTTGAAATGCATCGGCAGTTGGTAGAACTGGAGCACCTGACTGGAGAACTTAAGAAGACTGAAAAACAATTGCGCTTGAGCCAAGAACGATTTGAACTGGCTGTGCGTGGCTCTAATGACGGCATCTGGGACTGGAATGTCGAGACGAATGAAATCTACTTTTCGCCTCGCTGGAAGCAAATGCTGGGCTATCAAGATTTCGAAGTGCCTAATCACCTGAATGAATGGGTGAAGCGAGTACACCGTGATGACTATGTGCGGGTGGTAGATACGTTAGGGGCGCATTTTAGTGGTCAGACGCCTTACTACGAAGCCGAGTATCGGATGCTGCACAAGGATGGTTCCTATCGGTGGTTTCTGTCGCGGGCAATTTCTCAGCGAGATGAGGAGCAAAAACCTTATCGAATTTCGGGATCGCACAGTGATATTAGCGATCGCAAGCAAGCAGAAGCAGCATTACGAGCCGAGCAAGAAACTGCCGAGCGCCTCCTGCTCAACGTCTTACCCGCTCCGATCGCGCAACGGTTGAAGCAAGAACCAGGTATTATCGCCGATCATTTTCCCGAAGCAACGGTGCTATTGGCCGATCTCGTGGGCTTTACCCAACTGTCAACTCAGCTACCTCCCAAGCGACTGGTAGAGCTGCTCAACCGGGTGTTCTCAGCCTTTGACAAACTCGCTGAGCAGCACGGGGTCGAAAAAATCAAAACTATTGGCGATGGCTATATGGTAGTTGGCGGTCTCCCTACGCCCCACCCGAATCATGCTCAGGCGATCGCTGACATGGCCCTAGATATGCAAGCCGTTATGGCTCAGCTACAACGCAACGGTCAACAGTTTTTGAGTATCCGCATGGGGATTCACACTGGGCCAGTAATAGCTGGAGTGATTGGCATCAAGAAATTTAGCTATGACCTGTGGGGCGATACCGTTAACTTGGCGAGCCGGATGGAGTTTCATAGCCTCAGAGGTAGCATCCAAATGACCGAGGCAACCTATCAACTTCTGCAAGATCAGTACGAGTGCCAACCCCGTGGTGAAATTGAGGTCAAGGGCATTGGTAAGATGAAAACTTACTTTTTAACGGGTAAGCAAGCGGCGATCGCTAAAAACTAAACTGGGGCGCTTGCAATAGGTCAGAGGGGGTCACGCAGCGCTGGCGATCGAGTTCTTGTAGGTAGCGGCGTTCGTCATAAAACAGCTTTTGAAACCGCACGGCCTCTGAGTCTATCTCTTGCTCTAAGGTATCGAGCAGTGGTTCGGGGCGATCGCTCAGCATCAGAGCTTGGCTAGCTTCTTCCCACATATTCAGGAGGTGCCGACAGCGCTTTTCGCAGGCAATTCGTTCGAGGCTGGCAGTTGCAGTCCGAATGACTAAGCTGGGGCGAAACAAGTCAAGGCGGGAAGTTTCATCCAGTTGCAGAATGTGCATGATCTGCTGGATCTCGTCAGGAAACTCGGTACAGCGGTCTTGCACCATCGTCAGGAGATCAACCTCGTGGTTAAGTACAGCGGGGCGATCGCTCAAAGTCCAATCGGTTGAAGGTGCGGCTTCAGGGCTATCAGCAGCTTCTTCAATATCAAGAATTTGTCGCCACAGAAAGCGGTGGTGAGAAAACGTAAACTCTAACTCCCGTTGTTGCAATGCTTCTCGCACTTCGGGTCGGTGGTGCGGGCAGTGCAAATAAACTCGCAACAATTGGGCTTCGGCGGCTTCTCGAAGCGTATAGTCGGTGGGTTTTTCCCATTTTTGCGATCGCCCATGCCAGCGTTGACCCCGCACTTGGTTCCGCAGATCGGCTTCGAGTTGCAGCGCTAACCGGGCATCTCCCTGACTGAGCAACCCCGCGCAATGGTGCAGGTAGTGGGTACGCAGCGGGGTGTTGGGCAAGTTCCCCAATAATTTGACAATGCCTTGCACACAAGCTTGAAACTGATCGGCTTGGCGCAAATCTTGGGATTGCAGTACTTGTTGAATTTGCCAGTCGAGCCAGAGCGGGGCATGGTCGAGCAGCGCTTGGTAGTCTGCGGTTGTGTGACTCCGCAAAAATTCATCGGGGTCTTTACCATCGGGGATGTTGAGGATTCGCAGTTGCACCTGCCCTTGATAGGCCAAAGTCGAGACTTCACCGATCGCTCGTTCGGCAGCTTTGACTCCGGCTGTATCCGCATCAAAGTTAAAGACAACTTGCTTTGACTCGGTATAGCGCAACAGTTGCTTGACCTGAGCCATACTCAATGCAGTACCTAGTGAGGCAACGGCTTGAGTGATCCCGGCGGCATGGAGGGCAATCACATCAAAGTAGCCTTCCACTACGAGGGCTTGGTCTTGTTTAGCGATCGCGGCTCTGGCTTTATCGAGGGCATACAGCGTCCGGCCTTTATCAAATAGTTCGGTATCTGGCGAGTTGAGATATTTTGGTTGCTCGTCGGTGAGAGTACGCCCGCCAAACCCAATCACTCGCCCCTGGATATCGTGAATCGGGATCATCAGGCGATCGCGAAACCGATCGTAATAGCCACCCCCCGACTTGCGCGGCAAAATCAACCCCGCCTGCTCAACCAACTCGACTGGGTAGTGCTTTTGGTCTACCAGGTAGCCATACAGCGTCTCCCAACCTGCCGGAGCATACCCCAGTTGAAAGTTTTGAATAGTTTCTTGGCTAAAGCGACGGGTCGTTTGCAAATAATCTAAGGCAGCTTGACCAGCGGGTTGTCGCAGGGCGTGTTCGTAAAAGCGAGCCGTCAGCGACAAAATTTCGTAAAGTTGCTCGCGAACCGAAAGCTGGCGTTGCAGTTCTTGCCGTTGTTCTGGCTCTAGCGTTTGGACGGGCACCTGGTAGCGACGTGCCAAGTCAAGCACCACATCGCTAAAGGAGTTTTTGCCCAACTCCATGAGAAATTTGATCGAGTTGCCTCCAGCTCCGCAACTGAAACAGTAATAAAACTGCTTGCTAGGACTAACGCTAAAGCTGGGTGACTTGTCATCGTGGAACGGGCACAGGCCAACAAAGTCTTTCCCCTGTTTCCGCAGCACGACATGCTCAGAAACGATATCGACAATATCGGCACGCTGCTTGACTTGTTCAATTGTGTCAGGATGTAGCCGGGGAATGTCCATTGCAGCCGTTCAGTCACAGTAAACCCACTTCCTATTGTCCCTGTTCTTTTAGGAAGCGCCAACCCAGAATTGCCTGATTTTTCGAGGGTTGCGGCTTGTCAGGCTGTAATAAATCTTGAGAAGGCGGCATTCTTCATTCTCAAACGGGGGAATAATGCAATTGATTACGGATAATTGCAATTGCTGGACTTGTACTGCTACGAGCGCTGAATCAGGCATGATAATCAGCGGGCTGTATTAGTCGTTGCTAGCACTAGAGGATAAAGCGCAGATGGGACGAATTTTTATTTCAGCCGGTCACGGTGGTTTGGAAAGCGGAATTGTAGACTCAGGGGCGATCGCGGGGGGCACTACCGAAGCTAGAGAAATGATCTTGCTGCGAGACTTGGTGGTGACTGAGTTGCGATCGCGTTCTTTTGAAGTCTTAGCTGTACCCGACGACCTCAGTTTGACCCAAACGATTGGCTGGATTAATGCCCGCTACCGTCCTGGTGATGTCGCTTTAGAAATGCACGCTGATGCCTCTAGTGACCCAGCAGTGAGAGGTGCAGCGGTTTTTTACATCGCCAACAACGACCAGCGCAAAGCTCACGCTGAGCTACTTCTACTCGCGCTACTAAGACGAGTGCCTCAATTACCTAGCCGAGGTGCCAAGCCAGATACCGCTACCGGAATTGGGAGCTTAACCTTTTGCCGCCAAGTGGTTCCTCCTTCGTTGTTAATGGAAGTAGGCTTTTTAACCAATCCTGACGATCGCTTTTTAATTCAAAATCGGCGGCGCGATATCGCTTTGGGAATTGCAGATGGTTTGGCTGCTTGGAGCCGATCGGTTTCTGGAACCAGCCCCACCCCGACACCCACTCCGACACCAACACCCACTCCCACTCCTGAGCCCATCGGCACCTACCCAGCTATTTCGATCAGCATCAATGGTCATACCTATGGTGAGCAAGGCATTTTGGTGAGTGGCAACGCTTACATTCCCGTCGATTTGGTCGATCGCTTGGGGGTTGATCTCTCCAAAGCGACAACAATTCGGCGCATTACCTATCGCAGTGTTGTTTATGTTAAGGCGATCGAACTACGAGATTACAATGTCTCGGTCGGTTGGGATGGTGCTACCCGAACTGTCATTTTGCGCTCGATTTTGCAATTTTGCCCCGGTGAAATCGACCGAATTATGACTCGCGGCAACACCTCAGAAGTGCAACTGATGATGTTTCTCAAGGCCAATAATGAAACAGCTTTGACACAATTTCCTGATTTGCCCAAGATTTACCGTGAAGAAGCAAGTATTGAGGGCGTGAACTATGACATTGCCTTTTGCCAAATGTGTTTAGAAACCAATTTTTTGCGATTTGGTGGCATTATCAAACCCAGCCAAAATAACTTTGCTGCTTTGGGTAGCGTGGCAGGTGGGCCAGAAGGTGCTTCGTTCCCCAGTGCGCGGATTGGGGTGCGGGCGCATGTGCAGCACTTGAAAGCTTACGCCAGCACCGAACCCGTACTTCTGGAAATTGTTGATCCACGGTTTCGGTTTGTCACCCGTGGCATTGCCCCATTAGTGGATCTATTAAGTGGTCGGTGGGCAGCAGATTTGCAATATGGAGCCAAGATCCAAGCACTCATGCGGCGACTCTATGAAACAGCGGGCTTACTGTAGCGATCGCCTATGAAGCTTTCTGGAATGCATCAACGCTGGTTGCCAACTGGGCTACCTCATCCCTGGCGTAACTCTTTAGGCTCCCGGTTGTTTCTGTATGTGCTGAGTGGTGCTTTGCTGGGCTTGGGGGGCATGGCCGATTTTTTCTACCAAGTTGCAGAGAACCGAGCTGCAGAGC
>CBIHQL010000149.1:0-8870 GCA_966211855.1 uncultured bacterium | reverse complement strand
TCTTGGGTGAAGAAGATACCACGAGAGCGGTCTTGCTCAACGTAGTTTTCACGCATCAAGTCAACGAAGCCCATGGTGATTGCTTTTTCACCTTCGAGCTTACCTACAACGGTACCGGAGTGGAGGTGGTCACCACCAGACATCCGCAAGCACTTCGCCAAAACGCGGAAGTGGATACCGTGGTTCTTCTGACGGTCGATTACTGCGTGCATCGCGCGGTGGATGTGGAGCAGAACGCCATTGTCACGGCACCACTTAGCGAGGGTGGTGTTTGCAGTGAAACCACCGGTGAGGTAGTCGTGCATGATGATGGGGGTGCCGATTTCTTTTGCGAATTCAGCCCGCTGCATCATTTGCTCGCAGGTAGGAGCGGTCACGTTGAGGTAGTGACCCTTGATTTCGCCGGTTTCAGCTTGAGCTTTTTCGATAGCTTCTTGAACGAACAGGAAGCGATCGCGCCAACGCATGAAGGGCTGGGAGTTGATGTTTTCGTCGTCTTTGGTGAAGTCGAGACCACCACGCAGACATTCGTAAACTGCACGACCGTAGTTCTTAGCAGATAGACCGAGCTTAGGCTTGATGGTGCAACCCAACAGAGGACGACCGTACTTGTTCAGTTTGTCGCGCTCAACTTGGATACCGTGGGGAGGGCCTTGGAAAGTCTTCAGGTAAGCAACGGGGATGCGCAAGTCTTCGAGACGCAGAGCACGCAATGCTTTGAAACCGAACACGTTACCTACGATCGAGGTCAACATGTTGGTCACAGAACCTTCTTCGAACAGGTCGAGAGGGTAAGCAATGTAGCAGAAGTACTGGTTGTCTTCACCAGGAACGGGCTCGATGTCGTAGCAACGACCTTTGTAGCGATCGAGGTCGGTGAGCAGGTCGGTCCACACGGTGGTCCAGGTACCTGTAGAAGACTCAGCAGCTACAGCCGCGCCAGCTTCTTCGGGGGGAACGCCAGGCTGGGGAGTTACCCGGAAAGCAGCCAACAGGTCTGTATCTTTAGGAGTGTAGTCTGGAGTGTAATAAGTCAGGCGGTAATCCTTAACACCGGCCTCATACCCAGATTTTGACTGAGTCTTTGTTTGAGAGTAAGACATACTTTCCCTTCCTAGGAATCACTCAACTTACATCGATTATTTGAGTGCATCCAGACCAAATCGAGATTTTTCAAAGATACTTCTCTAACTGAGTCTGAATACTGTGCGTAGGCACCTCTGCCCGTGGACTTGAGTCATCGCCAAAGCTTCACAAAGCTGGTGCAACTCCACCTTTACCTTGTCCACTCTGTGCCCATCGGTAAGCTCAAACAAAATATATCAGGAATTCAATAAGCTAAACCTTAAACATTCTTTACCCATATATATTTTTTGCTTATAAATCAAAAGTTTAAGTTGGATTTCCTTAATTTATGAAGGCTTTCTCAATAAACCCTTAAGTGCTTACTCAAGCGATCGCAAATCTTCTTGTAGCAGTCAAATTACATCCACAGCCATTGCTACAACAGCGATCGCGCCCTTACAAGCCTTGAGAAAACTCATGCAATTCTAAATAGGGATCAACAGGCTGATAGGCTTTTAAGATTTGTTAGAAGTTTAAAGCCAAAGCATTTAATGATTTGCGAATGATTTACTTTTCGGAGTGGCAGTTGCTCTCATTAACCAGCATCAGGCTTACGGCAGTCAGAGCTTATTTAGGTCAATTATTGATTAGTGAGCTAGGGAGCCAAGCGCTTAACTTTAATGCTTAAAACTGACACCTTGTCAAGTATTTTAGTAGGAAATCGATGGAAGTTTGCGATCGCAATTGAGCACTATTACTAAGTTGAAAATTATTTGACTCTTGTATGAATTTAGAGATGAGCTGAGAAAACATTTTTGCCGCGATCGTGACTGAATTCCCGCAAGAGCAGGGTATGCTGATTGCACAAGAGCGCCCCTGGCTGGGGTTAGCGTCTGCATTCCTTCTAACTTCCCCCAAGGTAGGAGCTTTGTCATGGTAAATATGCGAACTCACCTGAATATTGTGCTGAGTACCACATTGCTATGGCTCAGCCTCCCCCAATTAGCCAATACTGCGAAATTGCAGTTCGCTGATCATTGGCTCGGAAGCCCATCTGTTTTAGCTCAGGCGGTTGGCTCAAGCACAGGTAAAGCACCGACTTTTCCAGATGAAGCACCTCCAGCCATTCGCGATCCGTTGCCACAAAATCGCCCATTGCAGGAGACTCGAACCTTAGGAGCTGACTTTCGGGTCACGTCTTTGCAACCTGATTACACCGGAAGCCTATGGGTAGGCTCGTGGCAAGGCTTAGCCCGGATCAACCCTAATACGGGTGTCATTCAAAAACGGATTAAGCTCCCCAACTACACAATCGGAGCCTTAGCTCAAGATAGAGTTGGGCGTGTCTGGGTCGGCACTTATGAGGGATTGCTCAGAGTTGACCCCCGCAGCAATGAAATTACCGCCCAAAACTTCTTCTTACCCTCCAATCGCATTCTCTCGCTGCTGATCGATCGCCGAGGCTATTTGTGGGTGGGAACCGATCTGGGCTTAGCTTTGATCAGCCCCGACCAAGGGTTATTGATGACCACGCTCAGAGATCTCCCAGGTGTGAGCGCCAATGCCTTGAGCCTCGACCGCGAGGGGCAACTTGGGGTTGGCACCCTAGCGGGGCTGGTGCGGATCAACACAGCTAACGGTTATGTGCTCAATCGCATTACAGATGTACCAGCAACGACCGTACAAGCGTTGACCCTCGACAAAAACGGTTCTTTGTGGGCTGGCACTCCCAATAGCTTGCTAGAAATTAACCCCAGAACAGGTCAAGTGTTGCGATCGGTCACCCAAATGCGCGGTCGTAATGTCTTATCACTTCAGGCTGATAAAGTGGGCAGTTTGTGGGCTGGCACCAATAACGGCCTCGTGCGCGTTAACCCCTTCAATGGCGCGATCGCAGGTCAAATTCCTGACTTACCTTCTGATGAAGTCTTGGCTATTTCACCCGATACGGGCAATAAAGTCTGGGTGGGAACCAGCGAAGGATTGGGCTGGGTTAGTTTGACAAGTGGGCAAGCCAAACCTCATCTGGCCTTCAGCCGCCCCGAAGAATAATTAAGCCAACTGTAAAAGATTCGTTTACTTGCAGAGGTAAGAGCAAGAACGAGGTTTAGAATCTTGCCAATTCACCTATGCTTCGCTGCATGGTCGCAGGTTTGCGGATTTTTTGTGGGGCAATATATGGCAACTCAGCCGATCTACGACAGCCTTCCGTTTTCCTGGGAGGGCAAGTCTACCGAGACAATGCAAAACGATCGCCGCTGGTTGGAAACCACGACGCGCAACACAGCTCCGTTTTCTGATGCGTGGACTAAAGCGCGGATTGTGCAGTTAGCGTATTTAGCGCCTCTAGATGCAGCCAGCCAGACCACCCGTTCGCTACCAACTTATGGTGGTCTCACCTCAGAGGTGGCGATCGCAGAACTCTTGCAAAGCACGATTAATCCGCAAGAATATCCCGACTTTCATCGCCAAGTCACCGCTGATTTTGTCACCGAAACCCTCAACAGTTGGAAGTCGCAGAAGTTTTCGCAAGCGATCAGCCGTAACTTTGAGGTGTATGCCGATCGCGAACATGCCAACACCTTTCTCGTCACCAGTACTGCCTCGGTTTCGCTAGATGTCGATCGCCAGCTACCACCTCTAAGCCGCTTCCGTCCTTTGTTTAACGTTGATGAGTTTGCTGGCTTAATTCACCAACGGGGTGCTCAGCGGTTGACCTTACGAACGCATGGTTATGCCAGTCCTTCCATAGGCTTTTATCAATCCTTTATTCAAGAAGCTGACTCGCTGCACCAAGCTGACCCAGATCAGCAAACAGGCTTGTTAGCAGACAACCATTTTTATGTAGGCTACGACTGGCCGAGTGAGCAACCAATTACCAGCCCCGGTCTGTGGCGCGATTACCAAAGCCATCTCGGCATTGTGTTCAAATTTTTATTTGTTCTGAGCGGCATTTCAGGTATTTTCGGGACGCTGCTTTACTTTTTATTGAAATGGCTGGTCATTCCCATCCTCGGTAAATTGGGGTTTGTGCCGCCCATCGGTCGTTTTTGGGATTGGAGCCAGTTTGGAGAAGCTGCTAAATTCGGCGTGCAGTGGGTTTGGATTGTACCTACCGTATTTTTGTTGTGGACGCTGTTGTTTCTGCTGTTGCGAATTGTGGTCTACCTGCGCGATCGCGATCGGGCGATTCACTATGGCGCACCCGACCTCGCCGAGTTCTTCTGGCGCTTAGACCAAGGCTTAAGCAAACTAGCAACCCAAACTTCAGACAAGCACCATCTCAATGTCAACTTCATTGGGCACAGCATGGGTGGTCTATTAATGGTTACCGTGTTGCGGATTCTTTCCGAGCGCTTTGGCAAAGATAATCAAGGGAGTCTTCTACCAGATCCACTCAGCCCGATTGGTGAAGAGTCTGACAACATCGGCAATCATCTAAAGCTCGATACGTTGATTTTGGTGTCGCCCGATATTCCGTTGGAGTTCATTCGCGAAGGCCGCAATAACTATGTCCGCTCAGCGATGCGTCGTTGTCGCCGGATTTATCTGATGTCGAGCGATCGCGATATTGTGCTGCGTTACCTCTCCACCGTGAGCAACTGGTTTACCGAACCCAGCATTCAAATGGCAGGGATGCGCTTGGGCAATTTGTATCTCAAACCCACCCCAAGCACCGATCCAGCTCCCTACAAGCCTCACATCCGTGTCATGATTCACTCTGAGCCAGCCGTACAGCCGACCTCGTCTTACGAGCTGTTTCAGAAATTTAATTATCTCGATTGCTCAGAAATGCGAGGAGATGGGGACAAGGGCGGCATCAATGCAGTACCTTGGTCGTTGGTTCGCTGGAATGGTTTGTTCATCGACCTGATCAACACCACCCTCTTTTTATTTGGCTTCCACAAGTTAGACGTGCATGGTGGCTACTTTCAAACTCACACGCGATCGTTCAAGATCTTGAAGTTTTTGCTCACCTCTAACTTTCTAGACGATGAGGTGATTCACGACCAAATCAGAACGATGATCGCTGGCACCCCAATTAAATTCTTGCCCAGCCAAGTTTGGAAGAAGCCTCAATAAATTCCTTATATTCGGCCTGTGGTGATCAGTTTAGAGCCACCAATCAAACAGACAAAGCAGAGAAACAACGTCCACAAACTAGTGGGTCGCAACACTACACCACCACTGAGAAACACCAAGAGAACACCTAAGCCAACAAACAGCCAACCTGCCTCACGAATATTGCGCCCACCCAAAACCAGTATCGAAATTCCTGTGACCAGGGAAATCACCGAGCCTGCCGCAGGAATGTCTCTCCACCAGTAAGAAGCAACTTGAGTGGTGAAAATGATGTTTTGACCCAGAAAATAGATACCGACCAAAACCAAAGCCAAGCCGATCAGTTTGTTAAGCAGGCGCATGAATAGCCAAAATCCTGAAAAATCAGATCAGTTTTAACATGCCCAAAACTGACCAACCTCAGTAAGCCGCGATCGCTCATCAACTCTTGAAGTTCATCAGCTTACTGGCATGGCATCCAAACGTTGGCGAAGAATGAATTCTGCGATCGCCAAATCGACTGGAGTTGTTACTTTCAAATTCGTCTCTTCACCTTCCACAATCCGCACAGGCAGATTGCACTTCTCAAACAAGGCCGCATCATCAGTGACTTCCCAGCCTTGGGTTTTACCCGTCTCATGACATTCTTTGAGCTTGGCAACTTCAAACCCTTGAGGCGTTTGCGCTGCCCATAAAAACTGGCGATCGGGCGTGCTGTTAATCCAATGAGTTTCAGGTTCTACCACTTTGATCGTGTCTTTGACCGGAATGGCTGCGATCAGGCCAGGACAATGCAACAGGGCATCAGCACAGCGATCGAATAGCTCTGGAGTCGCCAAACACCGTGCCCCATCGTGGATCAACACGCGATCGGCCTCGGCAGGTAGTGCTTGCAGCCCGTTATAAACCGACTCTTGCCGGGTGTTACCCCCTTGAATTAGGTGGACAGGCTTCTTCAATGAAAGTGTAGTCAAAATTTCTCGAAAGTCAGGCCAATCTTCGGGCTGACCCATAATGCCAATCCAGTCAATTTGCTGGGATGCCTCAGCAGCGAGCAGCGTCCACGCCAGTAGCGGTTTTCCTAACAAAGTCAGCAGCAGTTTATTGCGATTACTGCCCATTCGACGCCCCATTCCGGCGGCTGGAATTAATAAATACACGCTGCTACCCTAACTTGCTGTTGATTTGTTGCGATCGCCCTAAGATTTTCTGAGAATTCTCACGTTTGGCAAAAATTACCTTAGAGTTACCAATAACCCTAGGTTTTAGCTCCTGACTCTTGGGGCATGATTGTTTCGCTAGGTATATATTCACCTAAAATAAGGAGCGTCAGTCAACTTAAACTCTTCTAATAATGCGAGTACTGGCCCTTGTCCCTGGTGGGATTGGCGATCAAATCCTATTCTTCCCAACGCTTGATGAGCTAAAGCGGGCATACCCCCATGCCCAAATTGATATCGTGGTCGAACCGCGTGCCAAAGAAGCTTACCGAGTTTGTAAGTCTATCCACGACATCATTCCTTTTGACTTTAAGCAAAACAATAGCTTGGCAGACTGGGGCAACCTGCTCGGCATCATCCGCGATCGCGAGTATGATATTGCCCTCTCTCTAGGCCAAAACTGGGCAGTTGGTCTGCTGCTGTGGCTGACAGGTGTCCCTACCCGCGTGGGTTATGCAGGCGGTGGAGAGTCTTTCTTAACCAATGCCGTACCTCTGAAAACTGAGCAATACGCAGCGGCGATGTATCACGATCTGCTGCAAGGTTTAGGAGTTTCGAGTGCCTGTCCACCGATCACGATCAATGTGCCCAAGAGAGATATTGAATGGGCGGAAGCTGAGCAAAAGCGTTTAGGGCTTCCTGAAAGTGGATATGTACTGATTCACGGTGGAGCCAGCAAGCTCTCTCAAGCCAAGGGGATTAACAAAATCTATCCGGTTGAGAATTGGAAGAAAATTATTCAAGATTTTCGCAAACGTCAACCAGACCTGCCAATTGTCGTGGCTCAAGGGCCGGATGATGCCGCGTTTGTCTCAGCTCTTCAGCAAGCCTGCCCAGGTGTGAAAATTACCGCACCCGGTGATATCGGCAAACTTGCAGCGATGATTGCAGGAGCGAGCTTAATGTTATGTACCGATAGCGCTCCGATGCATTTGGCTGTGGCAGTGCAAACCTTTACCTTGGCGTTGTTTGGGCCAACCGACCCAGCTAAATTGCTGCCTGCTAGCACCAATGGCAAAGAAACCCGTTTTGTAGGCATCAAATCTCCCACGGGCAACATTGCCGATATCACGCCAGAAACGGTCTTGAAGAAGGTATGGGGTGGCTAGACCTGCCGTCTTTCTCGATCGCGATGGGGTTTTAAATATTGAAGCGGGCTACATTCACCGAGTTGAAGATTTACATCTCATTCCCGGTGTAGCCCAAGCTGTGCGCTGCTTAAATGACCAAGGCTTATTTTGTTGCCTGGTGTCCAATCAGTCTGGCCCTGCTCGTAACTACTACCCCATCAGCCATGTCGAAGCGCTGCATCAACGACTTTGTGATCTATTACAGCAAGAAGCAGCAGCTCACTTAGACGCACTCTACTATTGCCCAACCCTCAGCCCACCAGAAGGGGGTATTAACCCAGACCTCGCTTGTTGGAGTACTTGGCGCAAACCCAACACCGGGATGCTAGTGGCAGCAGCTTGGGAGCACGACCTCGATCTCAGCCGCAGCTTTATGATTGGCGACAAAGCCACCGATATTGATATGGCTCATAACGCCGGATGTACGGGGATCTTGGTGCAAACGGGGTTTGGCGATCGCGTCCTTAGCGGTGACTACCAACACCACACCCACCCCGATTACATCGCTGCTGATCTCTCAGCTGCCGTTGTCTGGATTTTGCAAAAACTTGCCTAAGCCACCGCCACTAGCTCAAAAAACTCATCGTCTAGCTCATAGCCAAACATTTGCGCCATCGACTTCAACCGGGCTTGGCTAGGAATCCCTTGCTGCTTGAGCCAATCAGCCAAGACAAACACCTTTTGCATCACAAATAGCTCTAGCGCTTCCGGGTTATATTGAATGCCTTCCGTACGGTGAAACTGATGCGGCACCATCATCGCGGCATAACGCGCTAGCTCTCCCGTTTTCCAATCCAGCAAGAAGGGTAGCCACGGATAAATGGCATCTAACCGCAGAAACCAGAGGCGAATTTCCGGGAATTCGGGCAGTTCTCTAGGGTCTTCAGGCTCGCGCGGGTAATCAATCTCAAACACGATTTGCTGCTCTGAGGCTGCGATCGCCTGTTCTTGCAGTAAACGTTCGACTACTGTTTGCACCGGAGACAGATCTAGGTGGTTGAAATGATTGGCATTCAGTGAAATAACAATACTCATGAAATTTTTCGGGTATGAGACCTTGCTTAAAAAATCTAGTGTGCCAGGATTCTGGCGATATTCTCCTAAACTGCACTGATGATCCCGTTTTTTTGGCGATTTTTCTTCGCACGCAGGCAACCGCAAAGAAGCTATGATTAGTTCCCGTGATTTTTTAGTTTCCGTGATTTTTAGAGATCGGTAGTCATGCAAAGATTCCAGGTTGAAGTCCTGAGGGCAACCTCAAATCCCCAACAGGCGATTTACTTAGCCATGCACCAGGACTACAGCGAAGCCTGGGTATATGAGCAACGCGATCGCTGGCCTGACGAAGAAAAATGTGGCGAACTGATCGTTAAACACCTTCTCGCCGGAAATC
>CBIHQL010000148.1:0-8879 GCA_966211855.1 uncultured bacterium | reverse complement strand
TCGAACCGAAATCGGGGCGCGCAATCACATCTATCCGGGGGCCGCGATCGGTCTAGAACCCCAAGACCTTAAGTATGATGGCTCGATCAGCCTGGTTAAAATTGGCGACGACAACCAAATTCGGGAGTATGTCACCATTAACCGCGCCACCCGAGCTGGAGAAGCCACCATCATCGGCAACAGCAACCTCTTGATGGCTTATGTCCACGTCGCCCACAACTGCGTTCTCGAAGACAAAGTTGTAATCGCCAATAATGTGGCTTTAGCAGGTCATGTGCGCATTGAATCACGGGCGACGATTGGCGGGGTTTTGGGCGTTCACCAATTTGTGCATATCGGTCGGCTGGCGATGGTAGGTGGCATGAGCCGAATTGAACGGGACGTACCTCCTTACATGCTGGTGGAAGGCAACCCATCCCGTGTACGCATGCTCAATCAGGTCGGGCTAAAGCGAGCTGGAGTCATGGAGGCCCAAGGAGGGCAAGAATTTCAGTCTCTGAAAAAAGCCTTTCGTTTGCTTTATCGATCTGGCTTACCACTCAACCAAGCGATCGCCGAGATTGAAGCCCTGCCTTCAAGCGAACATCTTCAGCATCTCTGCCAGTTTGTCAAATTGTCGGTTTTAGAAGGACGACGTGGCTTAATTCCAGGGCGGCGTAAGGCTACCAGGAGCGACGACTAGAGGCATGGGTGACCCAACAACTCAAGTCTCAGCACCACCTGCACCTACCAAAACGAAAGTTCGGATTTTTATTAGTACAGGTGAAGTTTCTGGCGATCTGCAAGGGGCGCTGTTGGTAACGGCTTTACAACGGCAAGCCCAAGCGATCGGCTTAGAGCTAGAAATTTTGGCGCTAGGCGGCGATCGCATGGCCCAAGCCGGAGCCACTCTCTTGGGTAATACGACCGGAATTGGCTCAGTCGGGCTCGTTGAGTCTTTGCCTTATATCTGGCCTACTTTGCAGATCCAGCGTCGTGCTAAGCAGTACCTGCGCCAGCATCCCCCCGATTTGGTGGTGTTAATTGATTATTTGGGGCCAAACATCAGCCTCGGCAATTTTGTGCGCCGACACTTACCCAAAGTGCCGATCGCTTACTTTATTGCCCCGCAAGAATGGGTGTGGTCGCTGAATAATCGCAACACTACTCAAGTCGTGGGGATTAGCGATCGCATCTTAGCCATCTTTCCCGAAGAAGCTCGGTATTACGAACAACATGGGGCAAAAGTCACCTGGGTGGGGCATCCCCTTGTCGATCGCATTCAGTCTGCTCCTGATCGGGTTACGGCTCGGGCGGCTTTAGGGATTCCTGACGAGCAATTAGCGATCGCTTTATTTCCGGCCTCTCGTCGTCAAGAGGTGAAATATTTACTGCCTGTGATCTTTGCAGCCGCCCAGCAAATTCAAGCTCAACTACCTCACGTTCATTTTTGGATTCCGCTCTCCTTGGAAGCCTATCGACAACCGATTGAGCAAGCCATTCAACAATATGGCCTGCGGGCAACCTTATTGACGGCAACCCCCAATCAAACCGGTGGTAGCACCCAAACATTACAGGCGATCGCAGCCGCAGACTTAGCCATTGGCAAATCAGGAACGGTAAACCTCGAAATTGCTTTGCTGAACGTGCCGCAAGTGGTGCTATATCGAGTCGGTACAGTTACCGCTTGGATTGCTCGCCATCTATTAAAATTTTCGATTCCGTTTATGTCGCCGCCCAACTTAGTAGAAATGAAGCCGATTGTGCCCGAATTTCTGCAAGATGCAGCCACACCCGAAAATATTACCCAAGCCGCTTTAGAGTTATTGCTCAATCCAGAGCGGCGGCAACAAACCTTGCAAGGCTACCAAATGATGCAACAAGCCCTAGGTGAGGTTGGAGTCTGCGATCGCGCTGCCCAAGAAATTTTACGCCTGCTACCTCATTTCCACCCAAACCCGTAATTGAGCGGAGGCGACCGCCAAATAGCTGATTTTCTCTGCGAAAATCAGTATTCGCTCGGTGTTAGAAGTTACTGCAACCAGGCAAGCTAGGAACGTCATTCCTCATGCATCTGGGTGGCCCATGCAGTCTGTCGTTACTCCGTCGATTACCGATGTAGAAGAATTAACCTACAACATTTTCTTGTTGGGTTGGCTCACCCCTATGCAATATCTTTGGCTACTCAAGGCTTCACAAATGCTCTCTGTGACTGAAGCAGATCAAGTGCTGATTAACCGTGTTTTTTATGGAATTCGCCACGGTCTCTTACAAATTGTGGAATCTGATTAGCCATTAACTGCCTCCACTTAGCCATCATTGCGATCGCTTCTGAAGCAATTTTGACAAAACCTCCAAGAGGTGAGTCGCACCCTCTAGAATAGAGGCTTGAACCTAATTATCGATAACCGGCGATCGCCTTATGTCCTTGCCTATTGTTGCTATTATTGGTCGTCCCAACGTGGGCAAGTCGACCATTGTCAATCGCTTTGCCGAAACCAAAGGAGCGATTGTCTTCGATCAACCGGGCATCACCCGCGATCGAACCTATCAACCTGCTTATTGGTGCGATCGTGAATTTTTGGTGGTTGATACAGGCGGTTTGGTGTTTGACGACGACACCGAGTTTTTACCTTTAATTCGGCAACAAGCGATGACTGCTTTGGCAGAAGCCAGCGTCGCAATTTTTGTGGTGGATGGGCAAGAAGGCCCCTCAGCCGCTGACGAAGAAATTGCGAATTGGTTACGCCAGCAGTCTGTGCCGATTTTGCTGGCAGTCAACAAATGTGAGTCTCCAGAACAAGGGTTAGCCCAAGCGGCACAATTTTGGACATTAGGCTTGGGTGAGCCTTACCCCATTTCTGGCATTCACGGCAACGGCACTGGGGATCTGTTAGATCAGGTCGTTCAGTTTTTACCTCCAGTTTCTGACATCGTAGAGACACCAGAAGTTAAGGTCGCCATTATCGGACGCCCTAATGTTGGCAAATCGAGCTTACTCAATGCTTTTGTAGGTGAAAACCGCGCCATTGTCAGTCCGATTTCGGGCACGACCCGTGACACCATCGACACCATTGTTGAGCATGGCGAGCAAACCTACCGCCTGATCGATACAGCAGGCATTCGTAAAAAGAAAAACGTTGAGTACGGGCCAGAATTCTTCAGCATCAACCGTGCCTTCAAAGCGATTCGTCGTGCGGATGTGGTGCTGTTTGTGATTGATGCCCTGGATGGGGTCACCGACCAAGATCAAAAATTGGCAGGCCGGATCATTGATGAAGGCCGCGCTTGCATTATCGTCGTCAACAAATGGGACGCGATCGAAAAAGATTCTTACACCATCTATGACTACGAGCAACAAGTCCGCAGTCGGCTGTTGTTTATGGACTGGTCACCCCTAATTTTCGTGAGTGCGATGACAGGTCAGCGGGTCGAGAAAATCCTTGATCTGGTGAGCACCGCCGCTGAGCAACACAAACGCCGAGTCACCACTTCTGTGATCAACGAAGTCTTAGAAGAAGCCGTGCGCTGGCACTCTCCCCCCACAACTCGCCAAGGTCGTCAAGGCAGAATTTACTACGGAACGCAGGTCAGCGCTCAACCGCCAACGATCGCCTTATTTGTCAATGAAGATAAACTGTTCAATGACAACTATCGGCGCTATATCGAGCGGCAATTCCGCGAAAGCCTCGACTTTACGGGCACGCCGTTACGCCTCTTGTGGCGGAGTAAGCGGGTGCGAGATGCCGAACGCAATAACCCCAACCGTGCTACTCGCGTTTAGCGTCTATTTTCCATCTTTCTAGAAACCGCATGGATCTGCTGCGATCGCTCCCTCTAGGGCTATACCTAGAACAACCGCAAACTTGGCTGCATCGGCTCGACCCCCGAATTAAACTCGCGTGGCTCATGAGTTTCTTGCTAGCTCCCCTGCTGGCAAACCCAGAGTGGCGGCTGTTGTTGGTTGGCCTACTAGTGATCCTCACCTTGGTGGGTAGAATTCCCTTGAGAGTGTGGCGGCAGCAGATGGTGTGGTTGCTAACTCTCTGTTTTTTTGTGTTTGTGCTGACGGCGATCGCGCCTGATGGCCTCGCTGCCGATCATCAACCGCGCCTCCCTGCGGACGAGTTAGCCTTTGCCCAAAACCCACCCACAACGGCTACGCCACAACCCCGCTTATGGGATGGCTTGAGCCAGTGGTGGCAAACCCAATCTCAGCCGTCAGCACCCGCTAGCCCAACGGCACAGCCAGCGACTACCACTCAAACTTTGCCCCAGCCCACTGACTATCGCTATGTCTTGGTGCAACAAAAGCCTCTAACCATTACTCGGCGCTCTTTAGATTTAGGGATTCGTGTCAGTACGCTGCTGTTTACGTTGATTTACAGCACCAACCTGTTTTTGTTGACAACGGCTCCTGAAGAAATTACTGCGGGTCTCGAAAGCTTGATGCGCCCCCTCCGCCGCTTCAACTTGCCGATTACCGAAATTGTTTTGACGCTGACACTTTCATTGCGGTTCATTCCTCTAGTCTTAGAAGAAATCCAAAACTTAATTCGCTCTGTTCGCACCCGAGCCATCAATTGGAAAAAGCTAGGATTTCGCGGGGCGATTCAAATCTGGATGTTAGTGGCAGAGCGGCTCTTAGAAAATCTGCTGTTACGAGCCGAGCAAATTGCTAGTGCGATGAATGTGCGTGGGTTTACCAGCCCTAACCAACATCGCGTCCAATGGCATCAGTTGCGCTTCCGGCTTCGAGATTGGTTGGCAATTTCGGGGCTGGTGCTCCTTTGGTCAGCCCGCTTTATTTGGGGTGGCGAATCATAACTATATATTTCTAGCCATGCAACAGCTTCAACCTTGGTATTGGCGATCGCAACCGCTACAACACCGCACTGGCTCGGAGATTTTCGCAAAGCTGTTTCGTGCCGTTGCTCCTCAACATTCGGCAGGCGCGATCGCAACTTTACTAGAAAGCCCAGCTCTGCCTGCTGATAGCCAAGCACCCCTGACCCAAGCTCCGGCGCGATATTCTATCTGTGCAGGCTCACCCCGAACCGTGAACGGTCAACAACGGCTATGGACTCCGGCAGTCGGGGAAATTTTGCCGTTTTTAGAGCAACTGTTACGGCAAGGTCAATCTAGCTTAGACAAGTCGCTCCCCGATCATCTGCCATTTACCGGGGGCTGGCTGGGTTGGTTAGGCTACGACCTGGCTTGGGAGATTGAGCAACTACCCACGCTTAACTCTGATCCACTTCCCTTCCCAGTCGCTTACTGGTACGAGCCAGAATGCTTCGCTGTTTTAGATCACCACGAACAAATGCTGTGGTTAGCGGCAAGCCATCCCGCTCAACTCGATCAACTCGAAGTAAAACTGGCTCAATCAGTATCAGAACTGCGATCGCCTCAAACTTCAGCAACCTCAACGACTCCAAGCACACCCCCGATCTTTCAAAGTTCGCAAACTGACTATGAAGCAGCGGTAATCAAGGCCAAAGCTTACATTGCGGCTGGAGATATTTTTCAAACCAATCTCTCATTGCGGTTTCAGACTCAAACAACCGCTGACAGTTGGGCAGTCTACCAAGCTCTGCAACAGATCAACCCGTCTCCCTTCGCTAGCTATTGGCAAACACCTTGGGGAGCCGTGGTTAGTTGTTCACCAGAGCGGTTGGTACAGCTTCAAGGTCAACACGCTCAAACTCGCCCGATTGCCGGAACGCGATCGCGGGGAATCACACCTGACCAAGACCAACAGCACCGCCAAGAATTGCTCGACAGCAGCAAAGAGCAAGCCGAGCACATCATGTTGGTAGACCTGGAGCGGAATGATTTAGGGCGGGTGTGCGACTGGGGATCAGTGGAAGTGAACGAACTGCTTACCATCGAGTCTTATAGCCATGTGATGCACTTGGTCAGCAACGTGATCGGTAAACTGCGAGCCGACCGTAGCCCCGTTGATTTGATCCACAGTTTATTTCCCGGTGGCACAATTACCGGGTGCCCCAAAGTCCGGTGTATGGAAATTATTGAGGAGCTAGAACCTGTTCGTCGCAGCTTATTTTATGGATCCTGCGGCTATTTAGATTGGCGAGGTCATCTGGACTTAAACATCTTGATTCGTACGCTCTTGCTCACACCTGCTGACAGCAAGACTTCAGGCACCCCTATTTTTGATGTTTGGGGCCAAGTGGGTGCCGGGATAGTTGCCGATAGTGACCCAGAACGCGAATGGCTTGAATCACTATATAAAGCCCAAGCTCAACTCGCTGCCTTACAACAAGTCCACAGCGATCCCCAAGCTCTAAAGACGCTCTAGCATCCGGTCACACTTTCCCCTAAAGTGATGAAATCGCGTCATTTCAGATAGAGTCACTTGAATATCCGCCTAGGAACAGACATTGTCTATATTCCTCGCATTCAAACGGCTGTAGAGCGGTTTGGAGAGCGGTTTTTGCAGCGAGTTTATACTGCTAGAGAACAACAAGACTGCTGCACTGAAGCCAATGTAGTCAGCTCTAGTTCACTGGGTATCAAACAAACTCAAGTGTCAGCAAAACGGTTAGCCGGTCGTTGGGCCGCCAAAGAAGCGATCGCTAAAGCGCTGGGCACAGGTTGGCAAGGCATCCGCTACACTGACATTGAAGTTCAGCGCCAAGCCAGCGGGCAACCCCAAATCTGTCTCTACGGAGCCGCCGCGATCGCCGTTTCAGCCTGGGGCAAGTATGATTGGCAACTGAGTCTCAGTCATGACGGCGACTATGCCATCGCCACTGCGATCGCTTTCTGCACTCCCCTATCATCTGCTGAATGAGTACCGAAACTTACCTCAATCACCCGACCTTTGGCCTGTTATATCGCATCTGCATTTTAGAAGAAGGCCAAGAGCTTTTCGCTACACTCTACGCACAACGCCTCTTCTTCTTAGTACAGACCCAACCTAGTGGTATCAAATTTGATCCGATCAGCCGTGCCGATGCCCGGGTTTTAGTTGAGAATCGGATGCGAAACTTGCGGCGAGCGGGTCAGCCCAAAGACTACGACCAACTTCAAGCCGTCCACAAACGCACCTTTCAGTAGCGGCTACTAGATAGCTCTGCTGACTTCATCCCTTGCTGCACGTCCTGACCTCGACTTTGTGACACGTTATGGCTTTTGCCGAGAAACTTGCTGAAATTCGCCAAACCCTGCCTGACACAGTTCGCTTAATTGCTGTCACAAAACGGGTACCCGTCGAAGTCATGCGAGAAGCTTATGCAGCCGGAGTGCGAGATTTTGGTGAAAGCCGCATTCAAGAAGCTGAAGCGAAGCAAGCCGAACTTCAAGATCTCCCCGACATTACTTGGCACCTGATTGGGCATCTACAAAGTAATAAAGCCCAGAAAGCTCTAGAACTGTTTGATTGGATTCACTCGGTTGACGACCTCAGCCTGGCTCAACGGCTCAATCGGCTGGCAGAACCGTTAGAACGCAAGCCCTCAGTGCTGTTGCAAGTCAAAATTCTCCCAGACCCCAACAAATATGGCTGGGCGATCGCAGAGCTGCTCAATGACTTACCTGTCCTCGACCAATGCCAGCATCTCAACATTCAAGGGTTGATGGCGATCCCACCCCTAAATTTAGATGAAATCACCACTCGCTCCGTGTTTGAGCAGACTCGCAACCTAGCCGTTCAAATTCAGCAGCAGGGCTGGTCTCACTTAAAAATGCACCACCTCTCAATGGGGATGTCAGGTGACTATCTCTTGGCTGTGCAAGCAGGGGCAACCATGATTCGCTTGGGCACTTCTTTGTTTGGCAGTCGCAGCGTTCAACCTCTTGCCTAAATAAAGAGACACAGGTAATATATGCTTGCTTTATATTTCTAGCGATTGTATTGATTTATAGCCACTCGTTAGAGTTATCGTCAGGGCTATCAATGGCATTTGGTAGGCATTTACCCTCAGTTTTGGCTTTATGTCGCACCAAACTCCAGATCTTACTTTTAGAGCTTGCAGATCAGAAAACTGATGTATACTGTTGAGTCAATTCAAAGAAGTCTGGCAGGATGCTGGCAAGCTCTATCGAGAATTGGGGCTATTAATTTTTTATTAAAGTCCAGTCATCAGCCTCAGGTACAAGGCACGCTGTTCCAAGAACTGCCACCCAGTTCGATCCAGTTTTCCCCTGCTGCTGAGAGAATTTTGATTTAGAGTAACTATCGTTGTGATGGAGCGTGAACTGTGAACAGTATCTTCACGAAACTACGGGACTTTGTCGGCTTCAACGATCCCGTTGACTATGAGTACGAATACGACGAGATGGATGGGGAAGAGTATCAAAATCTCTACCAAGCAGAAAACCCACCTCAGCCCGCTGTTGAAGAAGAACCCCGCAATCGTCGTCGGCTGCGCGATCGAGTCTCTATGACCCCCGAAACAGGAATTGGTACAACCATGAATAACGTGATTGGGATGCCCGGTGCTGTCAATGGCCTTTCTGAAGTGGTGGTGATGGAACCCCGCTCGTTTGAAGAAATGCCTCAAGCCATCCAAGCTTTGCGTGAGCGCAAGTCAGTGGTACTCAATCTGACCATCATGGATCCTGACCAAGCTCAGCGTGCCGTTGACTTCGTTGCTGGTGGTACTTACGCCATTGATGGTCATCAAGAACGTATTGGCGAAAGCATCTTCTTGTTCACCCCCAACTGTGTACAAGTCACCACTCAAGCAGGCAATGTGCAAGAAGCACCTCAGCCTCAAGCGCGCCCCGCAGCTCGTCCCGCAGCACCCACTCCAGCTTGGACGGCTGAACAGCAAGCCCGCATGGCTTAAGGATCGCGTTTGTAAGCCAAATGCCGCTATCGTGGTGTTGTTTAGGAGACAGCAGTCAGATTGTCTAAAAAACTTGGCTTTATT
>CBIHQL010000147.1:0-8881 GCA_966211855.1 uncultured bacterium | reverse complement strand
AAACACAATTTCGCCAATCACCCGTGCCCGCCGCATGTGGTAGTCAGACGTAATCAGGTAAACACTTGTGATGCCTTGGGCTTTTAACTCATTGACGAGGGTTGTGAAATTAGTAACAGTATCTACCGCTTGATAGTCTAGATAGAGGCGATCGCGATCGACCCCGGCTTCGTCAAACAAAGACAGCACGTAGTCTTGATTTGGGTCACCCGACGAAATCCAAATCGGTAAATCAGGGTGTTGAAGGGCAAATTCAGCCGTAAAACTCTCTCGCTCCAAGGCTGAGCTTGAACCACCCAACATTAAAATTGCCTGCGGTTGTCTTAGAAAACCTTTCACTTCTCGGTACCCCAACCAAAGCACTAAAGGAACTACCAGCCAAAGCCAAGGAATAGACCTGCGGCGAGCATGAGCTTTCTTAGAACGCTTGCCGTGAGATGTTTTGGAATCAATCACTGCCCTCGACCGCATACCTCAAACAAATAGATAGTGTGCTGCAACCTCATCTGCCAACTCTAGACCAGGTGTTGTCTAATCTGACGTTAAACAACATTGCAGAGTGGCCTTGAGAAACGCGAAACCACGCTAGCCTAGCAGCAGAAGCCGTTCCCTGTAAAAGAGTACCCTTTATTTGCGAGAGAACTCTGGCTGAGGTTCCGGTTTCGCCTGCCAAAATAGCACTAGGAGCGTTTCTGGCTCATCTGTCTACAAGGTTCAACCAGCAGAGAGAGTGGTCAGGATCAAAGCGAACCTAGAATTTTCAGTGTCTAGTGGAGTCTTCTCGTTATGAGCGATCCGTTCCCAAGCGACTTTATCTGGGGTACAGCAACGGCAGCTTACCAAATTGAGGGAGCGATCGCCGCAGATGGTCGAAAACCGAGTGTGTGGGATACCTTTAGCGCTACACCAGGCCGTACCCTCAACGGAGACACCGGAGCGATCGCCTGCGACCACTATCACCGCTTTGCCACCGACCTAGACTTGATGGCTGAGTTAGGAGTCAAGCACTACCGCTTTAGTTTGGCTTGGCCCCGGATTATTCCTGACGGTCGGGGTGCAGTTAACGAAGCCGGGATTGACTTCTACAAGCGCTTGCTCGATGGGTTGCGCGATCGCGGCATTACTCCCCACGTCACTCTGTTTCACTGGGACAGCCCCCAAGCCCTAGAAGAACGGTATGGCTCTTGGCGCAGTCGCGAAATGGCCTATGACTTTGCCGATTATGTCACTGCGGTGGTGCAGCGGTTAGGCGATCGCGTGACCCATTGGATGACAATTAACGAAATCATCTGCTTTACGCACATGGGCTACGGGGTTGGTAAAGTGCCCGTTCATGCCCCCGGTACTGTTGTGCAGCGCCCCAAAGACGTATGGCAAACCTCTCACCATGCGCTTATAGGCCACGGTTTGGCGTGTCAAGCGATTCGAGCAGCCTCACCGCAGCCCTGCTCAGTTGCGTTAGTTGATAACTTCTCAGCTACCGTACCACTGACAGAGACCCCCGCAGATATTGCCGCAGCCCAAGCCGCTTTTTGCACTTATGCCTATAATGGCGGCGTTTTAGTTCCGGCTCTCACCGGAGCTTACAGTTCTGAGTTGTTAGCGCAACTGGGTGAAGAAGCACCCGATATTCAAGCCGATGATTTAGAAATCATTCATCAGCCTCTGGATGCCCTTGGTTTTAACTTTTACACCACAACCTATGTCCAGGCGGCAGACAATGAGAAGGGTTATGAAGTACTAGAGTTTCCCCCCGGTTACCCCCGCATGCACATGCCTTGGTTGCAGATCGTGCCGGAAGGGTTGTATTGGGGTGTACGTCATGTTAGCGAAACGCTGGGATGTGCTGACTTACCTATCCTCATTACCGAGAATGGTTGTGCCACTCAAGATACCCTTACAGCAGATGGCAGAGTACTGGATAGCGATCGCATTTTCTACCTACGTCAGCACTTCAAAGCCGCTTGTCGAGCCATTCATGAAGGCTACCCGCTCAAAGGCTACTTCATCTGGAGCTTGATGGACAACTTCGAGTGGGCTTGGGGTTACGATCGCCGTTTTGGTCTCATTTACACCGATTACGAAACCCAAAAACGCATTCCTAAGGCTAGTTACCACTGGTATCAAGCTTGCATTCGAGAGTCTCGCGTTGTCTAGATTTGTAGGCAAAACCCATGAACCTATCCGTTGAGCAAGACAAGCTGATCATTGAATTAGACTTTTGGGAAAAGCTGTGGTCGTTGCAGTTTCAAACCCCCTTTGCCGTTCCGTTAGCGCATATTCAAGCGGTGAGTACTGCAACTCCTCAAAGCGGTTGGAGCGATTGGAAG
Source organism: uncultured bacterium (assembly GCA_966211855.1). Classification (GTDB taxonomy): domain Bacteria; phylum Cyanobacteriota; class Cyanobacteriia; order FACHB-46; family FACHB-46; genus CBIHQL01. The sequence continues at coordinate 6,551 of CBIHQL010000147.1, read as the reverse complement.
TTACCGGGCACTCACATCCCTGGAGTCATTAAGGCGGGGACTTATTACAGCGATCGCGGTCGAGAATTTTGGTATGTCACTCGCGATCGCGACTACCTGACTCTAGAGCTGCAAAATGAGTTTTACAAGTGGATTGTCTTGACTGTTGATGATCATCAAGCTTGGCAAGAACGCCTCCAACAAATGCAATTTGTTTGAGATCCCTAATTCCTGACCAGCCCTGACTTAGAGCCGCGATCGCCTATCAGAGATCTTCTTTACGCAAAATGATTTAGCCGGAGTTATTGAGAAACATTACTGGTGAGCTTGTAGTCAACTGTAGGCAGATAGTTGGAAGCAGCGTGGACTGCTGGTGCAGTGAGAAACCTCGTGAGGCGATCGCTGGACTACTGCTGGAATTACTCTCTCGGTAGGACTCAACATGTCACGTTACCTGATTGCTCGAATTGGAACGGCTCTGATAACTGGCTCCATGCTGCTAGAAGGCATTGGCCCTGCGATCGCGGCTCCTAACAAGATTCCTGAACAAACAGTGACGTGCGATGTGCTAGTGGCTGGTGGAGGTCTGGCTGGGAGTGCCGCCGCTTACGAAGCGTTATTAGCTGGACGCACCGTTTGCTTAACCGAAATCACCGATTGGGTCGGAGGTCAAATTTCGGCGCAGGGAACCTCAGCCCTAGATGAACGCACCACGCAGCGAGCACAACTGTTTTATCCACGCGGTTATTTAGAATTGCGACAACGGTTGCAACGTCGCTACAAGGGCGATTTGAACCCTGGAGATTGCTGGGTCAGTGAAGCTTGTTTCTTGCCAGAAGATGGGCATGAAATCTTGCTGAGTATGTTGCAAGATGCAGCCAAACGAGGCAAAGGAACGTTGAAGTGGTTTCCTTCAACCGTCATCAAAGATGTGGATGTGCAAGCGGCGACTACGGCTGGGGGACAACAAATTCAAGGAGCGATCGCCATTCAACATCGGCCTGCACCGGGTGCTCCTCCCCTCAACACTCTGCCACTATCGCAAACCCTTGAAGATTGGTATCGCTACGAAGATTCTCCCCGCTTTCAAAAGACCGTACTCAGATTCGCCCCACCTCCACAAAAGCCTAACCAGGCTCAAGCCCAACGTCGTGCTCCTAATTGGTATGTCGTTGATGCCACCGAGACCGGAGAACTGGTTGGCTTAACAGATGTTCCCTACCGTCTGGGCATTGATCCGCTTTCCTATCGAGAACCCTCGTCTTCGAGCGAGACGGGCGATCCTTACTGCACTCAGGGCTTTACCTACACCTTTGCGATGCAGGCAACAGAGGCTCCGCAAGCTCACCAGATGCCGCCCTTTTATCCCAACTATGCAGGCTATTACAGCTATGAATTGCCACGGTTGGCGAGTTTCCCTTTGGTGTTTACCTATCGTCGTATTTGGAATGCCGACCCAAAGCGTGAAGAAGCCCAAACAACGCTAAACACAGGAGCCGTTTCACCCGGTGATATCTCCATGCAGAACTGGACATGGGGGAACGACTATCGACCGGGCACCGCAACCGATAACTTCATCTACACGCGATCGCAACTTCAGCAAACTCAACAGCTACAACCTGGGCAATGGCTGGGTGGCTTGCGAGTAGAAGCTTTGCGAAAAGCAGAAGAAATTTCTCAGGGCTATTTTCACTGGCTTGTAGCAGGTACGACTGACTCTCAACTAGGCGATGGTGTGAAAAAGCCGCAACCCAATCATCGCTACTTGGCAGGCTTAAACTCACCGATGGGAACGGTGCACGGGCTGTCAAAATATCCATATATTCGCGAGGGTCGCCGCATTATTGGTCGTCCATCGTGGGGGCAACCAGAAGGTTTTACCATCTCAGAAATTGATATTTCACGGCGCGATTACTTCAAAGACGAGTACTACCAAAAAACCTTGCCAGCCGGGATGTATCGTAACCTGAGAGCCGCTTTGGCTGGGTTGGAAGCCACTTCGTTTATTGGCGGTAAACTCCAGCCAGAGCAAGTCACGCGACGCACGCGATCGACGATTTATCCTGACTCGGTCGGCATTGGGCATTATGCGATCGATTTCCACCCCTGTATGACCGACAGCCCACCTGAGCGCCCTGGCAACACTGAGCGAGCTGGAGAAAGACGTGGAGCTGGTAACGCTTATCCCTTTGAAGTGCCGTTGCGGGCGATGATTCCGCAAAAAATTGATAATTTACTGGTTGCAGGTAAGAGTATTGCTACCAGTCATATTGCTGCTGCTGCTTACCGTGTGCATTCTTTTGAGTGGTCATCGGGCGCTGCCGCTGGCACAACTGCCGCTTTTGCCTTAGAACAAACCGTCGCCCCTTATGAGCTAGTCGATCAACTCCCTCGCCCAGAACCCCAGTTAGCTGCCTTAAAACGACGCTTGGCGCAAAGTGGTAACCCGACAGCCTTTCCAGATACGTCGATCTTTAATGAAAAATGGGAGGGGTGGAAGTAGTCGTTACAATGGCAGATAAGATAAAATACGTAGTTTTGTAAAAGTCTGTTCTGGTAACGACCTATGACTCTAGTCCTTTCGGTCGCTGCTCCTGTTGCAGCTGCCTCACCTACGGTAGCGCCTGAAAAAGCTGGTCAAGTTACCCGCCAACCTTATCCAAACTACAAGGTGATTGTGCTCAACGATGACTTCAACACGTTTCAGCATGTGGCTGAGTGTTTGTTGAAGTATATCCCTTGCATGACCAGCGATCGCGCCTGGAAACTGACCAATCAGATCCATTACGAAGGCCAAGCCACAGTCTGGACAGGCCCACAAGAGCAGGCTGAGCTGTATCATATGCAACTGAGCCGTGCAGGTCTAACGATGGCTCCGTTAGAAAAAGCCTAAAAGCGAGCGATCGCACCTTTACTGGGATACCAAGATTTCATGGGCAACTCACCACGTGGTCGTCTCGTTCTCAACCATTCCACCCATATTCCGGGTTTGATTGCTATTTTGGAGCGCTTGACTCATCAAGACGGCATCCAAACCATCACGCCGGGGGTGATTTGCTCGGTGCGTGCCCATGCTCCGAAACTGAAACTCAAAGTCTCAGTCCCCATCCGCGGTGGGTTTAAGATCATTGCCCGCCAAGGTAAAACAGCTCAAGAAGTATTTGTGGTTACCCAGTTGAGTCAAGGTGACTTAGAAGGTGCGATCGCTGAGCTGATTTAGGCTTATTCAACTTTTCGTAACTTCAGAAATCACTAGCGATCGCCTACTCTACCGAGCGCACCGATAAGCGCTTCAGGGGCAAACTAATCACACAAGCAAACGTGAGCAAATAAGACGAAATTGCGGTGAACTGCAAGCTCAGGGTTAGCACTTCCCAATCGGGCAGAGACAGCTTTTGCAAAGCAACCGCTACACAATGCACCAGCCAATAACTAAATACCATCATCATCAGCGTGCGATCGGTGGCTTCAATATCCATCTCCGGATCGGAAGCGGAATGAATCAGTAAACCGAGGCCAGCGATCGCAGCAAAAAATGAGGTAACAGCCAGCCATTCGTGCCAGAGGAGCGTTGGCATTGCAGGTATTCCTGAAGACAGATTAAAGATGGGTCGCAGATCAGTCTAAAGGATGAGAATGATTTGTTGGCACAATTATTACAAACCGCAATGAAATTTGGGCAATCGAATGAAAATTTCAACCGAATTCATTAAACATTTTTCATGAGAGTTTATTAAGATTAACTAACTTGAAAATGCACCGAGAACAAAACTGGCAAACAGAAGGCAAAGTTACGTTTCAAGTAGGTCACGCCTTCTATCGCCCTCACAGCCAAGTCGGGCGAGATTTAGGGTTATTGGCAGCCGCTATTTACAAAGCAGATACAGGCCAGTTACGAGTTTTAGATGCGATGACTGCTTGTGGCGTGCGGGTCTTGCGGTATGCCCTCGAAAGCCAAGCGGATTGGGTCTGGGCAAATGATGGCAACCCAGAAATTGAGCCGATTTTAAGCGGTAATTTAGCGAAATATTTGCCGAGCGATCGCTATCAAATTACCTATCAAGATGCCAATCGGGTCTTTTTTGATTGCTATCAACGTCAAGAGTATTTTGACTTAGTAGATGTTGACAGTTTCGGCAGTCCTGCACCTTATTTGAATACAAGTTTGTGGGCAACCAAAATCGGTGGGTTGCTGTATCTCACCAGCACGGATGGGCGCACCAGTTCAGGGCATCAGCCAGAAAAAAGTATGCAGGTTTATGGAGCTTATGCGCGTTGGCATCCTGCCTTGCACGAACAAGGATTGCGTCTGCTGATTGGTGGGGTATTGCAACAAGCGATGACCAAAGGTTGGGGAGTGCAACCCGTTTTCTCATTATTTCACGGTCAAATTTATCGAGTGATGGTGCGGCTGACTCGCAAACCGGATGCTGCTCTCAAGCACTACGGTTTCCTCGGTTACTGTCACCACTGCGGTCACTACGAAACCGTGTCTTGGCGGCAAATCAATCGCGCTCACTGCCCCCATTACCCCACTCCAGAGCCTTTAACGCTCAGTGGCCCCCTCTGGCTCGGTTATCTTCACGATCGTCCGATGCTGCAACGGATGGAACAGTTAGCGCAGCAGTGGAACTGGCTAGAACGAGTGCAACTGTTACAAACCATGCAGGCCGAGGCAGACTTACCGCCTTACTTTTTTGGCTTAGGTGAAATTGGGCGACGGGGCAAAATTGATCCACCCCCTCGCGATCGCCTGATTCAACGCCTGCAAGCTGAGGGATATCAAGCTAGCCCCACCCATATTAATGCTCAGGCAATTAAAACCAATGCCGCGATCGCCACGTGTATCAAACTCGCTCGGCAATGCAATTCTGTCGTTGGTTCTAGCTCATAGAATGAAAGCATAATGAGTGCGATCGCTTACCCTTGCCATTCTCATGATTCAGGCGAAACATAGATTTCAGAGTTTTGAAGAGTACCTCACCTACGATGATGGGACAGAAACTCTATATGAGCTGTTTAATGGAGAACTAATCGAGGTGCCGCCAGAGTCAGGGGAGAATGTAGCGATCGCAGTTTTTCTGCTTTTACAGTTTGCAGCAATTGTAGGTCATACAAGAGTTAGACCGCATGGCTTAGAACTTGAAGTCAGGGGCGAACCGAGAAACCGCTATCCCGATTTGACGGTGATTCGAGAAGAACATGTTGAGCAATTGAGACGACGTAATACTCTACGGTTTGAGATGGCTCCGCCTTTATTAGTCGTTGAAATCGTTAGCCCCGGAGAGTTACAGCGCGATCGCGACTATATTGCCAAGCGGATGCAATACCAGGATCGCAGCATTCCCGAATATTGGATTGTAGACCCGCAATTACAAACAGTGTTGGTATTGGAACTCAGCAGTGACACCTATACAGAGGTTGTGACCTTCCGAGGTGAGGAGCAGCTGCGATCGCGGCAGTTGGGAGAACTGAATCTGACAGTCATGCAACTGTTTGCAGCAGGGCAGTCAAGTCAGTAAGCGTTGAGAGGCTGTATGGCGATCGCTACAATTAATTTGATGAATCTGGCCTCAAAGTTTTAGGTTTCACTACTTAGCAACAAGCTATCCCTTAGCTCGCTCCAATTAATTCAGGAGATCGCTCGTGATCAGCGCGGCATCAGAACCCAAATATGAACTCCAGCCACCTCCTCTTGGAGAACAGCGTGTTGTAATCCGGGGGGTGTCTTGGGAAGCATACTTGCAAATCTTGACTGCTTTGCCCCAAGCCCGTGGCTCCCGCTTGACCTACGATGATGGAGTTTTAGAAATCACAATGCCGTTGGAAGAGCATGAGTTTTTTCGCTGCCTCATCGAGTGTTTTATTCGGACACTGGTCGAAATGTCAGGGCTGCGGTTGAAAACGATGGGCTCAACTACGATCAACTATCCTGACTTGAAAAAAGGGGCAGAACCTGACAACGCCTATTACATCCAGAATCAACCAGTGGTTAAAGGCCGGAATGTTGACTTTACCCAAGACCCACCTCCCGATTTAGTTGTAGAGGTTGATATTACCCATACTGATATTCAGAAAAACCAGTTCTATGCCAGCATTGGTGTGCCAGAATTTTGGCGATTTGACGGGAAAGTATGGCGAATTTATCAACTTCAGGAAGGCGTTTATGTAGAATTGGAGGCTAGTCCGACCTTTCCTAAGGTGCCCAAAGAATGGCTCTATCAGTTTTTAGAGCAAGCAAGAGAAGATGAAATTACGGCAGTTCAGACCTTACGGACTTGGGTTCAGTGACTTGGGTAATTGCTTTTCGAGAGTGCCTCATCTGCTGTGTTGGCTGTTGTCATGCTAGAAGCTGTACTGTCACCGCATTGAACTAACTCTAAAATGGCTTGAACTAAAACAGCAGGCTCGATGGGTTTGGCAAGATGCTTCTGAAATCCAGCCTGCAACGCTTGCTCTTGATCTGAAACTCTGGCATGAGCGGTCAAGGCGATCGCTGGAATTTGAGCTTGTGGAGTGGGCAGTTGAGTTCTAATTTTGTTGATTAAGGTATAGCCATCGATCTCCGGCAT